>CAITYM010000173.1 GCA_903896615.1 uncultured Burkholderiales bacterium | reverse complement strand
TGAGGGAAAGAAATCATTCCTGGTGGGGTGGCTGGGCTTCAAACCCAGTTGGTGGCGCCAAGCGTCGCTAGGTGGGTTCGACTCCCACTTCTTTCCGCCTTTTTCAATAATAGTACTTATAGAACCAATTGGCTATTCAATTGAACAAGAAACTCTCCTAATATGGCCTCTAGTGTGAGTAAGTTATCTAACACTTACGCTTAAGGTCGGCATGGTTGCTAATAGATCTTGCAAGTCTTGTGGTTCTCATTAAGGAGGTTCGATTCCTCCTTACCTTTCAGTATAGACACTTCGGCTCGTTGCCCTATTAAGGCCAGCCGGCTCAAAACCGCTTATTGCACACAAAATATTGGATTCACAAAGAGCTAGCAAATGAATATGGATTAGGCCTTGACCTGTTGGGTTTCTCAGATTCAATAGTCCCAAAATTAAGAAAACAAATTCCCTCTTCAGATTCAGATAATGCGAATAGTTCACGTAAATACTTGGAGTTAACTGCTTGACCACTGGTAATTCCACTACCAATATTCATAGATTTCGCTATAAGAAGCATATTTTGGATCGCACATCCTAGAGAGATAAGCCTCTCACCCTTTGGAATTTGAGGACTGGATTGCTCAAGGTTTAGAGCTGAGAAAACAATGCACGGTGCTCTAAAAGCCTTGGAATATGACGCATCAATTTGTTCTTGCGTAGCGGTCGAATCTCTGGTTTTTAGAGCCGCTACAAATGCATTGCCTAAGGCGTCCCTTTTAGAATCTGGCACAGTAATGAACCGCCAAGGGTTGAGTTGTCCGTGATCGGGTGCATGGGAGGCCGCCTTGAATATAAGATCCAACTGATTAAGGTCCGGGCCTGGGGATACGAGTCTTTTAGGGGCTATATTTTTTCTTGCGGCCATGAGTTCAAGCAAGTTTGATGATTTTTGCTGTGTTGTCTTGGTAGTCATCTTCAGCCGTTATTCGGAGTTAGTTGGAGTTTGATTAAAATGCAAAAGCTGTTAATGAGCAAAAAATGATTTCAAATCAAAGTTAGCAAAATCACAAAAGTTAAAGCAGTCGCTGTCCTACTTTACTGATTTAGTGCTGAATTTTGATTAGAGCTTGCTATACACTCGAGTTTAACAAACATCGGCTTTTTTCAACTCCCACCTTTGCTTTATCCAAAAACATTCAAGCCAAACCCAAATGAACTCAAGCAATAATTCAGATTGTCCACCAGGGGTTAGGGAGCTTGAAGTTAATCGCTACAAAAATGGATCGCTTCAAACGAGTCAAGACTTTTTAGCCCAAGAAATTCCTATAGCCCTAGTATTCAACGGTATCTCACATGCTGTCATGATGGCGACACCTCTTGACTTAGAAGACTTTGCGCTTGGATTTGGACTAACTGAGGGTCTTTTGAGCTCTCCTGGTGAGCTGTACGGCGTTGAGCAAAGAGCAGTTGAACAGGGTATCGAGATCCATTTAGAAGTCTCCTCCGCTTGTGAGTGGCGACTCAAAGAGCGTCGAAGAACTCTTGCTGGTCGCACAGGTTGCGGGCTTTGTGGAACGGATAGCTTGTCACAAGTTCGCCAAAAACTATTGACTTTGCATGCTGCCAATGTGGATTTAGCCGCCATCCTTAGGGCTCAGAGGGACCTGCACAATTGGCAACCCCTTCAACAGTTGACCGGGGCGACGCACGCTGCTGCTTGGGTGAATGGGCAAGGCGAAATACTACGAGCTAGGGAAGACGTTGGTCGTCACAATGCAATGGATAAGTTGATTGGGGACTTGGTGCGAAATAAAATAAATCCTGATTCCGGATTTTTTTACATTACCAGCCGAGCTAGTTTTGAGATGGTGCAAAAATCGATTGTTTTTGGATGCTCAGTATTAGCTGCTATTTCTGCACCTACTGCGTTTGCAGTTGAACTCGCACATGCTCATAACTTGGCCTTGGCCGGATACGTACGAGGTGAAGGCTTGGTCTCTTATACTTTCAGGGAAAGATTTGTTTAATCTAATTTTCTATTTTCTTTTTAGAAGATTTTGTTATGTTCTTATTCAAAATAAATGGTTTGTTTATCTAAATCCTTGAATTAAGATTGAGTTGTTAAACAAATTTTCGGGAGCCAGTTATGTCAGCAATTAGGAAGCAGTACAACCCCATTATTACGGGCCTGTTGAGGCAGCACGATTTACTTCCTTTGGACAATACGCAGGAACGAAATAGAATAAAGCGCCAAATACTATTTTTCATGACGACCGTAAAAATGGCAGAATTAGCATCCTAAATGCTTAACTTTGCCTTTTATAGCCCTAAATTTAATCAAAAGAGTTTAATAAATGACAATTTACGCTGACAATTCTCTCTCCATTGGTAATACTCC
>CAITYM010000172.1 GCA_903896615.1 uncultured Burkholderiales bacterium | reverse complement strand
GATGGAATTGGCACGTCAAACTATCATGATCCGTGAACTGTTCATGCAATTTCAAAAGAAAAATGCAGTTACAGAGGAAGAAATCAAAGCTGAGTACGATAAATTTGTAGCTGCAAATGCAGGTAAAGAATACCATGCACGTCACATCCTAGTAGAAAAAGAGGATCAAGCCAAAGCTATTGTGGCTTCTCTAAAAAAGGGTGGCAAATTTGAAGAAATTGCCAAAAAGCAATCCAAGGATCCAGGCTCAGGCTCAAAAGGCGGCGATCTTGACTGGGCAGCCCCTAGCAATTTTGTTAAAGAGTTCTCGGATGCAATGGTTGCCCTAAAGAAGGGACAATTCACTGAACAACCCGTTAAAACTCAGTTTGGCTTTCACATCATTCGACTAGACGATGTACGCGAAGCACAAATTCCAAAATTTGAAGAAGTCAAACCCCAAATCGCTCAGCAGCTTCAACAAATGAAGATGAACAATTACCAACAAGATCTTCGTACAAAAGCAAAAGTGGAATAAAAACCTACCTGCTCTCTAAATGTAGAGATGTCCGTCACCTTTAACAGTGACGGACATTTTTTTATTCATCTTGCGCGAAAAACACCGTCCTCTCGGGTGGTATGTAGAGGGCGGTATTTAGACGCCTGTATGTAGAGCGCCGCTAGCGAAGCTGAGCACTAATGCAGCGGTTTGGGTTACATCCCCTAAAGGTTCATGAAACCCATTTTCTTGCATTACGCCAAATTTGAAACCAAGGACTTGGCGCATCCAAGCCCCCAGTGCTTTGAAGATCAGTCCAACTCATCTGTGCATTTCTAAACACACGCTCAGGATGTGGCATCAGTGCAGTGAACCTTCCATCTGGAGTAGTAACGCCGGTGAGCCCTGCTGAACTTCCGTTAGGGTTGAATGGATAAATCTCAGTAGGCGATCCATTTACATCTACGAATCGAAGACAAGCGGTTACATCTCTTTCGCTGCCCTGGAGTTGGAAGTTTGCATAACCCTCCCCGTGTGACACCACGATTGGAAGGCGCAGGCCTTGCATGTCTTGCAAGAAAATACTGGGACTCTTTTGAACCTCAACTAAGCTTAACCTTGCCTCAAAACGCTCACTTTGGTTGGTCGTAAAACGAGGCCAATGCTGGGCACCAGGAATGATCTGGGAGAGCTCAGCAAACATTTGGCAACCGTTACAAACTCCTAAAGCAAAAGTGTTGGTACGGTTAAAGAAGGCGAGGAACTCATCCCTTAGTTTGGAGTTTAAGAGTATGCTCCGAGCCCAACCAACACCAGCCCCCAGGGTGTCGCCGTAACTAAACCCTCCACAAGCAACTAAGCCAATAAAATCTGTTAACTTGACGCGTCCAGTCTGTAGATCTGTCATGTGCACATCTACACTCTCAAACCCAGACGCTGTAAAAGCGTAGGCCATCTCTATATGGGAGTTAACGCCTTGCTCTCTAAGGATGGCCACTTTGGGGCGAGCACTTTGCAGGTTGAATTTGGGCGCTTGGTGAAAGGCATCCAAGAACGTCGGAGTTAAGTGGACCATGAGACCATCTTGGTGGGTGTCCATCTTCCTCGCATGTTCTTGGTCAGCGCAGGTTGGATTATCTCTTTCACGACAGATTTTCCAGCTCACACTGTCCCAAACTTGGTGAAGATCATCGAGTTTGGCGCTATAAATTTCTTTAGCATCCCTCCAAATACTTAATTGACCCACTCCACTCACAAGCTCTGGGTGCTTAGGGTCTATAGGCCTTGTTTTTCCGATGCAGTGACTGTTGGCGTAGAGTCCGTATTTACGTAGTACTTGAAGCGTTGCATCTCGCTCAGTTGTGGGTACTTGAATAACAACGCCTATCTCTTCATTGAATAAAGCTTTAAGTGTTAGTTCATCGCGCCTGACACTGACCTGGGAAGCCCAGTTCTTAGAGTCCCCGTGATCGGCCTTGGAGTCTTTGATACCGTCGCCCTCGGTAATGAGCATATCTACGTTTAAGGCAACCCCTACTTGACCCGCAAATGCCATCTCGCTTACACAGGCAAATAAGCCCCCATCACTTCTATCGTGATAAGCTAATATTTTGTCCTCCGCTCTTAATGTATTGACTGCACTCACTAAGGCCTTGAGCTGTTCTGGATTATCGAGGTCTGGGACAATATCCCCGAGTTGATTTTGGACCTGAGCAAAAACACTTGCTCCCATTCGGTTTTTACCGTTACCCAAATCAATCAAAATAAGCGTAGTGTCCAGGGTCTCCCTATTTAGTTGCGGGGTGAGTGTCCCCTTCACGCTCGAAAGAGTTGCGAATGCGCTAACAACAAGGCTAACTGGTGATACGACCTTATGACCAGCGCCCTCACTACTCTTCCACTGGGTCCGCATAGATAAGCTATCTTTGCCAACAGGAATTGAGATGCCTAATGCAGGACATAACTCCATTCCCACGGCTTGAACGGTGTCATAAAGCGCTGCATCCTCGCCCAACTCACCGCAAGCTGCCATCCAGTTCGCAGAGAGCTTGATGCGATCAAGTTCAATCGGCGCACTCAAAAGATTAGTGATGGACTCAGCAACTGCCATTCGCCCCGAAGCTTGGGGATTCAAAATCGCTAGGGGGGATCTTTCCCCCATGCTCATAGCCTCACCTGAGAGGCCTTTAAAGTCACTTAATGTCACTGCACAATCAGCAACTGGCACTTGCCAAGGCCCAACCATCTGGTCTCTATGTGATAAGCCACCAACTGTTCGGTCACCGATGTTAATTAAAAAGCGCTTGGAAGCAACTGTTGGGTGACTCAATACTTTAATAACAGTTTCGGACAAATTAAGATTGATATTCAAAAGCTGACCATTGCGGGGAACTCGAACAACGTCTTTGTGTATTTTGGGTGTCTTTCCCAGAAGTACATTCATGGGCATTTCAACTGGGTGTATTGACTCATTGACCTCACGGGTATGTGTACTTGAGTTTGCTTTTGGTTTTCCTAAAAGATGCGCGGGCGCGCTTGTATCTTCTACAACCAGTTCTGTATTTTGCGTGGCCACGCCTACTACAGCGTAGGGGCAACGCTCCAGTTTGCAAAAGGATTCAAAGAGTGCACGGGATTGGGGATCAATAGCCAAAACATACCGCTCCTGGGACTCATTACACCAAATCTCACGGGGCGCCATGCCTGACTCTTCGACTGGAACTTCTTTGAGATAAAACCGCGCACCTTGCCCCGCATCGTTCACCAGCTCTGGGAATGCGTTAGACAATCCACCAGCACCTACATCGTGGATAGCCAAAATTGGATTGTTTTCCCCAAGAGCAACACAGTGATTGATCACCTCTTGAGCCCTACGCTCTATCTCTGGGTTGTCACGCTGTACAGAATTAAAGTCAAGTTCAACTGCATTTGAACCACTGGCCATCGAACTGGCTGCACCTCCTCCGATTCCGATTCTCATCCCACCCCCTCCCAGTTGGATGAGGAGTGAACCGGGTTTGAATTTAATTTTTTCAGTCAGCCGAGCGTCAATTTGTCCTAAACCCCCGGCGATCATGATCGGTTTGTGATATCCCCAACGCGTACCGTTATGTGACAACTCGAATTCTCGAAAATAACCCCCTAAATTGGGTCTTCCAAATTCGTTGTTAAAGGCAGCAGCACCTAATGGACCGTCAGTCATAATTTGCAAAGCACTTGCCATATGCGCGGGCTTTAAATGCTCTGACTCGCCGTTGTTCCAAAGATTGGAAACAGTAAAGCCACAAAGCCCCGCCTTAGGTTTAGCGCCCCGCCCAGTTGCACCCTCATCTCTTATTTCACCGCCCGAGCCTGTTGAGGCGCCAGCGTAAGGAGAGATCGCCGTTGGGTGATTGTGCGTCTCAACCTTCATCAAAATATGATTAAGTGCCTCAAATGTTTTGTATGTGCGGTGAGCGTTTGTATCAATCCCCGTAACACTTTCACCCCCATCAACACCAATTTTGTTAACCCGCGCCTCAAATCGCTCAATCAATTGTCCATTCATCACTGCTGCGTTATCGGAGTAAGCTACTACGGTGAATTGCGGATTTTTTTGGTGCGTATTGCGAATCATCGCAAACATCGACTGAGCTTGAGGGACACCGTCGATCGTAAAAGCGGCATTAAATATCTTATGACGACAGTGCTCGCTGTTGGCCTGGGCAAACATCAGGAGCTCAACATCGGTAGGGTTTCTTTTGAGTCTTTTGAAAGCGTCAACCAAATAATCAATTTCGTCCTCTGCAAGCGCAAGTCCATGTTCCGCGTTAGCCAAAACTAAAGCTTGCCTACCCGCTTGCAAAACATCAACCGTTTGCATTGCGGGCGCGCTTATGACATCAAAAAGATGATTGACTGATTCTTTCTCAAAATGAACAGACTCCGTCATCCGGTCGTGAACCGGCCCGGCGATACGCTCTAACGACTTTAGATCGAGTTTTTCGCCCCCTTTAAGGCGAAATTGGTACTGAACAATGCGCTCTATACGGACTACATCAAGCGTACAGTTGTGAGCGATATCTGTTGCCTTGGAGGACCAAGGAGATAAGGTACCCAGTCTAGGACTGATCCAAAAGGAATTGTCCAACGCAGAGTTGTTTTGAAAGGGTTCGCTGGATACGGCCCCTGGCGGGGCAAGGAGTTGTTGCAACCTAGCCAAGTGCTCTGGCGAGAGCGCCTGCTCAGTTGCAACCCAGTAAACATAGCGCGCTTCTAGTGAGGTAACAGAAGGTTGAAGGGTTTGAATCCGAGTCAACAGTTGAGTTGATTTGAAGGAGCTAATTGCACTCCCCCCCAAGAATTGATTAAAAATAAGGCTCACTGGAGATCTTTTTGAATAAACGGATGAATATAGGTACGGCTTTTGGCAAGTTTAACTTGACTTCGCTTGAATCGGCTATCCCGAAGCGTTGCAGAGGAAAATTCTGGTTTTTTTGAATGTTACGGGTTTGTAACCCATTCTTCAAATGGGGATTGAACGCTAGAAAATGATGTTTTAGGCATTTTTGCGCTTTTGGGGAAGCTCAAAATGACCATTTTAACGGAGGGGCAGTAGGGGAATCCTGAGATAATGGAAGTATGACTATTTCAATTAAAAACGAAGAAGATATTCAAGGCATGCGCCTTGCAGGTAGATTGGCTTCAGAGGTGCTCGATTTCTTGGCCCCCTATGTCAAAGTTGGAGTCACGACAAATCATCTGGATCAACTCGCGCATGACTACATTACGGGTGTTCAGCAAGCAATCCCAGCACCACTGAACTACACCCCTGCTGGCTACCAGCCCTACCCTAAATCTATTTGTACCTCGATAAACCACCAGGTTTGTCACGGTATTCCAAATGACAAACCTCTGAAAAAGGGTGACATCGTTAACATCGATATTACAGTCATCAAGAACGGTTGGCACGGCGACACCAGCAGGATGTTTATCGTTGGAGAGTCCTCCATCGCGGCCAAACGGCTGTGCCAAATTACCTATGAAGCGATGTGGCACGGTATCGTTCAGGTCAAACCAGGTGCCAGACTTGGAGACATAGGCTTTTCTATTCAAAAATTTGCTGAAGGGTTGGGTTGCTCCATTGTCAGAGAATTTTGCGGCCACGGCATCGGACGCGGATTTCACGAGGAGCCACAAGTTTTGCACTACGGCAAGCCTGGCACGATGGAGGAATTAAAAGCGGGCATGACTTTTACCATTGAGCCGATGATAAATGCGGGCAAACGAGATATCAAAGAGCTCGGCGATGGATGGACCATTGTCACCAGGGATCACTCCTTATCAGCTCAGTGGGAGCACACCGTTTTAGTCACTCCTACGGGCTATGAGGTACTCACGTTATCGGCTGCAAGCCCACCTCTACCCCCATTTGTATCAACTGCTGTTTGTTAAACCCCCCAAGGCATTAATGCTCAACCCTCTAACAAAAACAAGTTTTAAGCAAAAAAAGGCTGCCCTTTTAAATTTGTGGGAACACCCTACAAGTGTTCAATCTGCTCGTCAAGTTAAACGCTTTCTCAAGCAACTTAGCAACTTAACAGACCAAACACTGATCGAGCTTTGGAACTCTCAATTTTCGACTCCAGGGGACGCAACTGTTCCGTTTGCACTCGTAGCAGTTGGGGGATTTGGTAGGGCAGAACTTTTCCCCTTCTCCGACGTTGACGTTCTCATCTTGCTTCCCCGAAGTTATGATCTTGAACAGCACCCCGATCTCAAAACCAAATTGGAGCAATACATCGGTGCTTGCTGGGATACTGGACTTGAGATTGGATCAAGTGTTAGAAGTTTAGATGAATGTATTGATGAATCTGTCAAGGATGTAACTATCCAAACTGCTTTATTAGAGAGCAGGTTCATGACCGGGGATAAAAAACTTTACCAAGATTTTCAAAGTGAGTTTAGATCGAACCTAGATGCAAAATCTTTTTACAACAACAAGTTGATAGAGATGCGTCAAAGGCATAACAAATTTGAAAATACGCCTTATTCCTTAGAGCCCAATTGCAAAGAGTCCCCAGGTGGACTTAGAGATCTTCAATTGATCATGTGGCTCTCCAATGCAAGTGGGTTTGGTAATGATTGGGATGAGATTGCACAAGCAGGAATTGCAACTCCACTAGAGGCAAGACAAATAAAGCGCAATGAGGCTTTATTATTTTTAATTCGGTTTAAATTGCATCTTGCTGCACATCGACGTGAGGACCGCTTGGTGTTTGATTTGCAAAACAAGGTCGCTGAGAATCTACAACTCGGACATACTGAAGATTTAGCCAATCCCGCTCACGCCCGCTTTGCAAGTGAGGCCCTAATGAAACGCTACTACTGGGCAGCAAAGGCAGTAACCCAACTGAATCAAATTTTGTTACTCAACATTGAAGAGCGTTTACTCAGCAAAGAAAGCTCCTTCATTCCCAAGCCCATTGATCCTTACTTCGCAGATAAGGCTGGCATGTTGGAGATTATTAATGATGATGTGTACTCTAAAGATCCGCACCAAATATTGCGTACATTTTTAATTTATCAAACAACCCCTGGTATCAAAGGATTATCAGTCAAGACCCTTCGCGCATTGTTTAACGCTCGAAGTTTAATGAATGCAAAATTTAGACATGACCCTGTAAACCGCGTAACATTCATGAAAATTCTCTGCCAGGAAAAGGGAATTACGCACGCCGTACGCCTCATGAACCAAACGTCGGTGTTGGGGCGCTACATTTGGCCATTTAGAAGCATTGTGGGTCAGATGCAGCACGACTTATTTCACGTCTACACAGTAGATCAACACATCTTAATGGTGCTAAGAAACGTGCGTCGTTTCTTTATTCCTGAGTATGCTCATGAGTACCCCTTTTGCTCCCAGTTAGCCGCGGGTTGGGACAAGCCTTGGATACTCTTCGTTGCAGCACTCTTTCACGATATTGCAAAGGGCCGAGGCGGAGATCACTCAGAACTTGGCGCAGTAGAGGCAAGAAATTTCTGTAAAGCTCACGGCATCGACAAAGACGATACGGAGCTTATTGTGTTCCTTGTCAATGAACACTTGACGATGAGCAGAATTGCGCAAAAGTCAGATTTAAGTGATCCTCAGGTCATACAAGATTTTGCGCGCCGAGTAGGCAAGGAGCGCAACTTAACGGGCCTGTATTTACTCACCGTCGCTGATATTCGGGGCACAAGCCCTAAAGTTTGGAATGCTTGGAAAGGTAAACTTTTAGAGGATCTTTACAGAATCACTGCTAGAGCCCTGGGCGGCAGCGCCCCCGATCCAGACGCAGTTGTTGAGGCATCCAAACGTCAAGCCCTCGAGATGTTGTCTTTGTACGCACTTCCGCCGGAGGCTCACAGGGAACTTTGGGAAACCTTTGATGTTAGTTATTTCATGCGACACGAAGCTTCAGAAATCGCTTGGCACACTCGTCAAATCATGCGTTCTTTGATGGGGGCGAAGCTGAAAAGCACGCCCTTGGGAGTGACCGTTCGAGCTCGGCTCTCACCACTTGGGGAGGGACTACAGGTCATGGTTTACACACCTGATCAAGCAGATTTATTTGCTCGAATTTGTGGTTTTTTTGACCAAGCCCACTTCAGTATCTTAGACGCCAAGATCCACACCGCAAAGAACGGCTACGCCTTAGATACATTCCAAATCGTAACAGCGGACTCGGTAACACATTACAGAGAGTTGGTGAGCACCGTAGAGACTGGACTTACAAAAACAATTGAGCTTGAGGTGCCCTTGCCAGAACCTACGAAGGGTCGTTTATCAAGGCGTGTAAAACACTTCCCCATCACTCCTCGGGTCACGCTTTTGCCAGATGAGCGAGCTCAACACTGGGTTTTAAGCGTTTCCGCAAGTGACAAAGCAGGTTTGCTGTTCACAATAGCTGGAATTTTAGCGAAGCATCACATCAATTTGAAGCTAGCAAAAATCACCACTCTGGGCGAGAGAGTGGAAGATATTTTCTTAATTGAAGGCTCTGCCCTGCAACAAAATAAATCTCAACTCGAACTTGAAACCGAACTTTTGGAGGCAGCTTCAACCTGAGTTTTCACACCAACCTGAGTTTTCACACCTACATATCCCGCCATCCAGTTTAAGTCAATCAGGCTTACAATGTAAGCGCTGGGGTGCAAACCGCAAACTCGGTCAAAGGTATTCAAAAAACTTTCAACCTACAAAATAATGATCAAATATTCAACTGCATCAAAATACTATGCGCCGATTGTTATGTGCGTGCTGGGTTTGGCGATAAGTGCATTATCTATGTCAGCTAGTGCCCAAACTATTAAATCAACTTCAAACAACGACGTACTCCCTGGACGCTCAAAGGAAGTCAAATCCATTAATAATACCAAAGCCGATGTTAACGAATTAACCTACGTTGCAAATGCAGACAATTGCGCCACCAAAGCACTAAAGTTACCACTTGACCATGGACCAAGAGCTGCAACCACCTCTTGGTTGAATAACCAACGCGTTTCTGAGTGCTATGGCCGGGTTAGATAAATAATACCTACCGTGCTTAATCCAAACCAGATTACTCCTAAGTTTTTAGGTAAGCAAATTAACAACTTGGTCAACGATTTAATCAAGTGCATCTTCTCTGCTGTTCTAGTTTTATCAGCACTCACCAGTGCAGCTGAAAACAGTTCTGTCTCAAATAACTTGGCCAGCTCAGGTACGCTGCCATCCAATTGGCCCCTAAAGCCTATACGTCTGATTGTAGGATTTGCACCAGGTGGAGGCACAGACATTGTTGCAAGAGCACTCGCCCCAAAGCTCTCGGAGCTTTTGGGTCAAAGCGTCATTGTTGAGAACAAAACCGGTGCTGCGGGTACGATTGCTGCAGATTATGTTGCCAAGGCAACGCCCGACGGATATACCTTATTAATTGGACACTCTAATTCAAATGCAATATCACCATTTGTATTGCAAAAAGTACCCTATAACCCTGCAACCGATTTTTCAACAATTACCTATTTAGGTTATGTTCCAAATGTATTAGTTGTCAATGCAGCCCTTCCTGTCAACTCGGTCGCAGAACTCATCTTGCTCGGTAAATCGAGACCTGGATCACTATCATACGGTTCCTCAGGAATTGGTAGCACACAACATTTAACTGGAGCGTTATTTGCTCAAACTACAGGAATTGAGTTGAATCATGTGCCCTATAAAGGGAGTGGTCAAGCCATAATTGATTTATTGGCTAATCAAATTACAATGAATTTTGATACGCTTCCGCCAAATATTGAGCAAATCAAAAAAGGTAGTCTCAAAGCGCTTGCCATCTCTACCCCTAAGCGGCTGAGCATCCTACCTAATGTTCCAACTTTTAATGAAGCGGGTTTGACCAATTTTGATATTACGAATTGGTATTCTGTCATGGGCCCTAGGGACCTGAGCCCAGCTTTAATTGCACTCATTGACCGAGCCACCAAACAAGCTATGGCGGACCCTGGGGTGAAGAAAACGATGGAGGCACAGGGACTACAAACTGAGGGACCAACTACACCTGCGACCTTCAAAATATTCTTGGGCGCTGAGATAAGTAAATACCAAAAACTCTTAAAGTCCTTAGATATTAAATTGGATTGAATTTGATACGTCCATGAATAGGGTTGCGGTCAAGAATTTTTAGTCTGAATTAGGGGGATTTAAGACCTTCAACTATTCGAAGGCTAATCATCCGACTTATCGCTCAACCCAGGAAAGAGCACTTCAGTGTAACCAAACTGTGTAAAGTCCTTGATCCTCATAGGGTACAAGATTCCCCATAAGTGATCACACTCGTGTTGTACCATCCGGGCGTGAAATCCCACAGCTTCGCGAGATATGGCTACACCTTTCTCATCAAAACCAGTGTATTTGATTGACTTCCAACGGGGAACCTTACCTCTGAGTCCAGGCACCGATAAACAGCCCTCCCAACCCTCCTCAGTTTCTTCAGACAACGGTGTTATGACTGGGTTAATCAGAATTGTTTTTGCAACAGGATCCTCATCCGGGTACCTAGGATTGGGCTCCCCCGTACCGAACATCACGACTTGAAGGTTGACGCCAATTTGAGGCGCAGCAAGCCCAACTCCTTGTGCATGCTGCATCGTCGAGTGCATATCCTTTAAAAGCGAGTGCAACTCTGGCGTATCAAAACGCTCAACAGGGAGCGCAACCCTAAGGAGCCGAGGGTCACCCATTTTTAGAATATCTTTAATGGACATGATTTGTTAGCGTGAAAAATATCAATGATTATTGAGTAACGTATCCAGATCGTCTTCGCCTAAAACAACAATCCCCAACTCCTGAGCCTTGGTGAGTTTTGAGCCTGCACTCTCGCCTGCGATTAGGGCAGTAGTTTTAGCACTCACACTGGATGAGACTTTGGCACCCAATCCCTCAAGTTGCTCCTTAAGCTCTTCACGGCTCATACGCGTTAAGCTCCCCGTAATCACATAGGTCTTGCCGCTTAAGGGCAAAGGCGCCTGAAGTTCATCAGGACCTTTTTCCTCCCACCTCACGCCGCAGGCCCTTAACTGATCAACTATCTCAACATTATGAGGTTGATCAAAAAATGCACGGACACTTGCTGCAACAATAGGACCAACATCCCTTACGGCCAATAACGCCTCAGTACTGGCCGACATAATGGGGTCTACAGCACCAAAGTGTTTAGCCAAATCTTTAGCCGTTGTTTCTCCCACATGCCTAATTCCAAGTCCAAATAAAAACCGAGCCAGTGTTGTTGACTTAGAGTTTTCAATACTTTTTAAAACATTAGCCGCAGATTTCTCAGCCATCCTGTCCAAGGCGATGAGCGAGGACAGCCCCATTCGGTACATATCAGGCAATGTCTTTAAGGTTCCAGTATCAACTAATTGATCAACCAGTTTTTCGCCCAAATCTTCGATATTCAAAGCCTTCCTTTGCGCAAAGTGCAAAAAGGCTTGTTTGCGCTGGGCTGGACAGTACAAGCCCCCCGTGCATCTGTAATCGGCCTCACCCTCCTCACGAATTGCAAGGCTATTGCAGATAGGACATTTTGATGGCATTTGAAAAGGAGCAGGCTCTCCAACTCGTTTGTCTAAGATAACTCCTACTACCTCAGGAATTACATCCCCCGCACGTCTGACGATAACCGTGTCACCAACTCGCACGTCTTTGCGTTGGGCCTCGTCTTGGTTATGCAGTGTGGCATTGGTAACGGTCACGCCACCGACAAAGACAGGAGAGAGTTTTGCAACAGGGGTTAATTTACCGGTTCGTCCCACCTGCACTTCTATTGCAAGTACTTTTGTTAATTCCTCTTGGGCAGGGTATTTATGGGCTACCGCCCACTTGGGCTCACGCGTAATGAAGCCGAGCTTTTGTTGCAAGGCGGTGTCATTGAGTTTGTAGACAACACCGTCAATATCAAATGGAAGTTCTTTCCTGAGTTGTCCCATCCGTTGGTGATAGGAAACAAGACCCTGTGCACCGTAGACTAACTCAGCATGTGCGTCAACGGGGAACCCAAGCGCTTTGAGTGACTCTAATAAGGTTTTATGGGTACTAAAAACATTTACCAACTCTTTGGCATCTTTTTGAATTCCCTCACCCCAGATGACTTCACCAACACCGTACGCAAAAAAACTTAAAGGACGCTCCGCAGCTATTTTGGGATCTAATTGACGCACTGCCCCAGCAGCAGCATTTCTGGGATTTACAAACGTGCGCTCACCCCGTGCGCCCTTTGCAATCCGGTCCCTTTGACGTTCGTTCAGCTTTTGAAAATCTCCAAGTCGCATATATACCTCCCCCCTTACCTCAAGCACCTGAGGAATAACTGGATAAGTCAACGCCTTGGGATCTATTATTTTTAGCTCTAAGGGTATCTGCGCAATGGTTCGGATATTGTGAGTCACATCCTCCCCGTACTCGCCGTCGCCCCTGGTTGTAGCGCGTACAAGCTTACCGTTTTCATATCGGATGTTCATCGCTAAACCATCAAACTTCAACTCCGCGAGGTACTCCACTAGCGGGGCTGATGTGTCTAGATTAAGTTCTTTGCGAATGCGAATATCAAAATTTTCAGCCCCGCTAGATTCAGAATCAGTTTCTGTCCTGAGTGAGAGCATTGGTACAGCATGCCGATGAGATGCAAATGCTTCAACCGCTGCACCTCCAACCCTTTGGGTTGGAGAGTTTGGATCTAAAAGCTCAGGATACAGGCTCTCAAGTTGTTGAAGTCTTTTGAAAAGGCGGTCATACTCTGCATCTGGTACGACCGGGGCATCTAAGACATAGTAATGATGAGCGTAGTGATTAAGCGTTTCTTTAAGCGTTACTAATTCTTGCATAGCTGAGTTTTTATCCTCAGAACCCTCTTGACTAAGCGAACTAAATAGATCCATAGCTAGCGATTAGACCCAATGACAAAGTTAGCCAAGGTGTACTCAACTGAACAATCGTCTTGCCTGCACAGAGCCTGCCGCAAGGTCGCGTTGTTCAAGGGCTGTATAAAGTTGCTCTAAATCATGGTTAATGATTTGCATGGAGGACGCATCCAAAGCTTGCCCGTTATCGTCCGTAATTGTGCCGTCCATCTCCTTTGCAAGTTGTTGGGCGAGTTGACACATTAACGGGAAAGGGGCTTGACTCCTTGGGACATGAGTGACATCAAGTAGCAAAGAAATCTCATTGATCGCAGCTAGACTAGGGTCATCTGCAAGTGCAGCTCTACTGTCATAAATCAAACTGAGTAAGGGCGGGTGGCCTGCAATGTCAGAGGGAATGACCATTCGACCAGCAACTGATCCAGCTATGAATCCGACATGTGCAGCTTGTTGATGCACGTACCCTGGGCTCCACGCGCTGTCCTGGGTTTTGAGTGTAAAACTCAGTTGAGCGTCATGCTGGGTTGCGAAATGATCCAACTCCCTGGCCCTAGCAATCACCTCAATCATGTCAGGAAATTCTGGTGTTGCATTGAAGTGGTCTGCAAAGGCCTGCGTTTTCATCACAAACTCAGAAAACTCAATCTCATTTAATGCCCCACCCCTATTTGCAAGCTGAACACCAGATTGAAAAGCACTGTAGCGTTGTCCGTTGTGTAGGGGCTCCCATTCACCGCTTTCAGCATTCAACCCCTCTACAGCAAATATTTTAGTTCCAACGCGGCGCGATTGTGGAAATGCTTGGAGTGCGGCCTCACCACTAACTGGGAACTCCGTCTCTATCAAGGTCAATAGATCAATCAAAGCGTCCATCAAAATAGGACGTGCGGACTTAACTCCTGATATTGATCCTTGATTGTGAGAATCTACCCCCAGCGTTCCGTAGGCGCTTTGAGCCGCTAAGAATTCATCATTAAAGTTGATTGATACAGAAGCATCCATTCCAGCGCCAACCCCGGAATTAGGATGTGCACCTAGTGCATCAAGCTCCTGAGAGCTCAGCAGTGGTTCGGCCTGTCTGGGCACACTTTTACGCGAAGTCCATGACCCATGCACGAGCAGACCTATTAAGATGAGTGCGCCTGAAATAGCTAAACCAATTTGTAAATTACTCATTTTTTAATCAATGCGCCAGAGTGCTTAAATTAATATTGTTACGCGGTTTCTGCCAAAGAAACAGCGGCTTCCATATCGACCGCAACAATTCGTGATACGCCTTGCTCTTGCATCGTAACCCCGATAAGTTGCTCTGCCATCTCCATTGCAATTTTATTGTGCGAGATAAACAAGAACTGAGTCTCTTTGGCCATTGATTTAACCAATTTTGCGTAGCGCTCAGTGTTTGCATCATCAAGTGGTGCATCCACCTCATCAAGTAAGCAAAAAGGCGCGGGATTTAATTGGAAGATTGCAAAGACTAAAGCAATCGCAGTCAACGCTTTCTCACCACCAGATAAGAGATGGATGGTTTGATTTTTCTTGCCCGGGGGTTGCGCCATCACTTGAACGCCCGAGTCCAAAATCTCCTCGCCCGTCATCACAAGCTTGGCGTTTCCACCCCCAAAGAGTTCAGGGAACATGCGGCCAAAGTGCTCGTTCACAGTATTAAATGTGCCGCCCAGGAGCTCCCTGGTTTCACCATCAATCTTGCGAATCGCAAGCTCCAGGGTCGTCATCGCTTCATTTAAGTCTGCGGATTGAGAATCAAGGAACATTTTGCGCTCCTTGGAGGTACTTAGCTCATCAAGTGCGGCTAGGTTGACTGCTCCAAGGGCTGTAATTTCTTTTTGAATTTTATCAATATTGGACTGTAAACCGCTCAATTGGACACTGCCCGCTTCGATTGAAGCACTTATATGCTCCAAATCTGCCTCAGCCAGTCTGAGTTGCTCATCAAACTGCTCAAATCCAATACGTGCTGCTTGCTCTTTTAATTGAAGGTCAGTAATCTTTTGTCTAAGAGGCTCTAATTCACGCTCGCGTTGAAGCCTGCTCTCATCTGTCGTTCTAAGGCTGGCGGTTAAACCGTCATACTCGCTGCGCTTATTAGCCAGGTCTTGTTCACGCTCTAACTTTACCTCTAGTGCTTGTTGTAAGCCAGCGCGAGCACTCTCATCTGAGAGCTGAGCAAGTTCTTGATTCAAGCGAACCTCTTCCTCATTTATATTACCCAGCTGATTTTCTGCGGACTTACCAACGCGCTCAAGCTCGGCCTTACGCGAAATTAATGTTCTAGCAGCAAATTCAGCCTCTTGGTGCAATCTCTCTGACTGTCTTAGCGACTCTCTGGCCTGCTCTAACTGCTTTTCAGCGTCCATCACGGATTGCTCTAAATTAGCAAAGCGTTCTTGGTTATCAGCCAACTCCATATCCAATGCTTCAAAGCGTGCCTCAGCAGAGATCCGTCTGTCTTGTAACGATTGTCTTGCGTGAGCAATTTCGGCAATCTCAGTTTGCAATTGATCAGATCTTTGCTGGGTTTGCTCGGCTTGTTGGGATAACTTTAGCGTTTGAACTTGAAGGTCGTGGAGTTTTTGTTGAAGTTGAGTAACCTGAAGTCGAATCTCAGTGAGCTGTTGCGAAGCATTTTTGTAATCTACTTCTAATCGCACTAGATTATTTTTTGACTCCTCACTGATTAATTTTTGTGCCTTAAGTTCTTTCTCTAAGTTTTCAATTTCCTGGGCACGCGCAAGTAAACCTGCTTGCTCGTTATCGGGAGCGTAAAAACTTACACTATTGGCCGTGATCGCATGCCCAGCAGCAATGTAGATAACCTCACCGGCATTCAAACCTGCTCTGAGACTAAGCGCCTCATCAAACGAGTTGCAAGTGAATGCGCCTTGTAACCATTCGCTGAAAAGAGCGCGCTGATCGGCGTCACGTGTTTTTACTAAATCAATTAAAGGCGTCAGTTTTTCACGTTTTTGTGCAGATACAACCGAGGTCTTATTGTGGTTTGCGTAGAACGATAATTTAGCAGGTGGTGCATCTTTGGCAAATGATGCAACCAACTCCAACTTGGATACTTCTAGGGAGGCAAGTCGCTCTCGCAGTGCTGACTCTAAAGCGTTCTCCCATCCTTTCTCAATGTGAACTCGACCCCACAGTGCCTCTAAGCTATCTAATCCGTGCTTGGAAAGCCAAGGCTTTAGCTTAGAGTCAGTTTTAACCTTCTCTTGTAATGAGACAAGGGCTTCATGTTTTGCGCTCAAATCGGAGAGTTTGGCTGATTCTTGATTGCTTCGTGCTTGAGCTTCACTTCTAGCCCTATCAAGTTCAGGAACTCTTTCTTGGAGCTCATGCATTTGGGACTCAGCGTTCTCGAAATTAGCTTTTGCAACGCTTAAATCAGATTCCAGTTTGTTCAAATGTTCCCGGTCAGGGACCTCAAGCGATGCGTGCTCACTATTTAAACGCTCCGAACGCAACTCGAGTTGATGATCTTGTTCATCTAAGTTGCGCTGATCTGCGGCTAGGACTTGAATTTGCTGCTGAATCTCTGTAACCTTCGTCTTTTGGGCTTCAGCACCGTTTTGTGCCGACCTCCACTGAAGCTCAACGCTTGGGACGTGCTCACGCTCCTCCTCCAGCCTGGCCTCCAGAATGCTAAGTTGCTCAACTTGAGTAGACTCAGACTCTATCAACTGCTCAAGCTCTAGTTCAGCTTGATTTTTTTGCTGTGTCCACTGTGCACGCTGTTCATTGAGCTGTTTGATGCGCTCTTGGGTGCGATCTTTGGAGCTGACCACAAAACGGATCTCGCCCTCCAAACGACCTACCTCAGCCGTAGATTCATAGAGCAAGCCCTGGGCTTGATTGAGTTGATCTCCAGAGAGGTAATGGGATTGCCTAATCGTTTCAAGCTCAGACTCGATCTTCCTTAGATCAGCAATTTTGGCCTCTAAATCTATGCTGGACCGCTCTTGCTGCGTCTTGATTTGAGCTTGATCGCGCTCGGACTCAGCCCTTCGCAAAAACCAAAGCTGATGTTGTTTGAGGTTTACCTCAGCCGTCAAAGCGTTGTAATGATTTGCCACCTCGGCCTGCTTTTCAAGCTTCTCTAGATTGGCATTTAATTCACGAAGAATATCCTCAACCCGGACTAAGTTTTCTCGCGTATCGGAGAGCCGGTTTTCTGTTTCGCGGCGACGCTCTTTGTACTTAGAGACCCCCGCGGCCTCCTCTAAAAAGAGTCGCAGTTCTTCGGGCTTGGATTCAATAATACGACTGATAGTTCCTTGACCAATAATTGCATAAGCCCTCGGTCCAAGACCCGTGCCAAGAAATACATCTTGGACATCACGACGACGCACGGGTTGGTTGTTCAAGTAGTAGCTACTGGTCCCGTCTCTTGTAAGAACCCTTTTAACCGCTATTTCCGTGTACTGTGCCCACTGGCCACCTGCTCGGTGGTCTGAGTTATCAAAAATAAGTTCAACGCTTGAGCGACTTGAGGCTTTACGGGTTGTGGTGCCGTTGAAGATCACGTCTTGCATCGACTCACCGCGCAGCTCGCTTGCTCTACTCTCGCCCAATACCCAGCGAACTGCATCAATAATGTTGGATTTGCCGCATCCATTTGGACCCACCACACCAACCAACTGCCCAGGGAGCATAAACGTTGTTGGTTCAGCAAAGGACTTGAACCCAGAAATTTTGATTGAAGTTAAACGCACCGCCGCACACCCTTGATACTAGAGAAATGAAAATGCAAACTGTAAATCCCAATAGCTAAATGGCTCACGAAATATGAAAACCACACTTTACTGGGAACTGTGAAGATGATAACTCGCCTTCCAATTGCTCAGCTCACTTTGCAAACCCTCTAGTATCTCCTGTATTCGCCCACATGAGTCATAAAACTCTACGGATGAGTTATTTATTATTAATTTAGACAAGCTTTTCAGCTCATTCAGGGTCGCATATCCTGCGAAAAGGGGCAAAAAACCCATTATTTGATGGAAATGCAACTCTACTGACTTAATGAGGTCTGAATTGATCCGCAGTGATTCGAATTTCCCTTCACCCAGAGAATCACGCTTTTGCGGGGTGTTTTTAAAGAAATCAACTTCGAGTTGTAGTGAAATCTCAAAAGTCTGAGCCAACTCAAACAGCTCAAGATCGTTTGAAGCAAACTGTTTGGCCTGAGATAGGTCTAGGAATTCATTCATAGCTGAATTTATGGGTTAGTTTGCATTTTGCCTATAAGGGGGAAACGTTTTAAAAGATAATACGGTTATGAACCCATTACTAGAAAAACTTCAGCCCTATCCTTTCGAGCGCTTGAAGCAGTTATTTGCAACCGTTTCACCAAATCCCGAGTACACCCCCATCAGCCTTGGGATTGGTGAGCCTAAGCATGCTACGCCGGGATTTATATTAGACACTCTATCTCAAAATTTTAAAGCACTGAGCGGCTATCCTCCAACCATTGGAGAGCCAGCACTTAGGCAAGCCTGCGCTAACTGGTTAGCGCGCCGCTACGCAGTTACTGTGGATCCCAACACGCAAATTCTACCGACCAATGGTTCGCGTGAAGCGCTATTTTCGTTCACCCAAGCCGTTATAAATTCAAACGGCAATACAAGAAACTTGAACGGATCAACTGTCAAGGTAATATGTCCCAATCCTTTTTACCAAATTTATGAGGGCGCGGCCCTACTAGCAGGTGCAGAGCCGTTCTACGTTCCCTGCGATCCGAGCAGAAATTTTGGAATTGATTGGGACCTGGTTCCTGAGGAGATTTGGCGCAGCACTCAGCTCGTTATTGTCTGTTCTCCTGGAAATCCTACAGGCGCCGTTATGGATTTGGCGCAGTGGGATCAGCTTTTTAGATTAAGCGAAGAATACGGCTTTGTGATCGCATCAGACGAATGCTATAGTGAAATTTATTTCAGAGAAGAGGCCCCTCTTGGCGGACTCGAAGCAGCTCAGAAGTTGGGGATTAAAGATTACAAAAATCTAATTTCCTTTACATCCCTGTCCAAACGAAGCAATGTTCCCGGAATGAGAAGCGGCTTTGTTGCAGGTGATGCGAATCTTATTAGACCTTACCTTTTGTACCGAACATATCACGGAAGTGCAATGAGCGGCATGGTGCAAGCTGCAAGCATTGCGG
Source organism: uncultured Burkholderiales bacterium (assembly GCA_903896615.1). Taxonomy (GTDB): domain Bacteria; phylum Pseudomonadota; class Gammaproteobacteria; order Burkholderiales; family Burkholderiaceae_C; genus Limnohabitans. Next base: position 86,846 of record CAITYM010000172.1, on the reverse strand, counting down.
CCTGGAACGACGAAGCTCATGTGATTGAAAACAGAAACCTCTACCGGCAAAAGTTTGCAGAGGTGACCCCTGTGCTTGGGTCTTGCTTAGATGTAAGGCTCCCAGATGCTGCGTTCTACCTTTGGGCTGGGGTGCCTGGGGGAAATGATGAATCTTTTGCAAAGGAGCTTTTGACTCAATACAATGTCACGGTTTTACCGGGTAGTTACCTTGCAAGAGAGGTAGACGGTAAAAATCCAGGCAAAGGCAGAATTCGCATGGCCTTGGTGGCTGAGACTCGGGAGTGCTTGGAAGCGGCTCAGCGAATTAAAGAATTTGTTCACAAAAATTTCTAACAATTTAAATAATCAATATGACACAACAACTTCAAAGCATCATCGATCAAGCCTGGGAAAACCGGGCTCAGCTAAACATTGCTAACGCAGGAAAAGAAATCACAGAAGCAGTTGAGCACGTGATTCATGAACTTAATGCGGGACGCCTTCGTGTCAGCACCCGCAAGTCAGTTGGTCAATGGGAAACTCATCAGTGGATTAAGAAAGCCGTTTTACTTAGCTTCAAATTCAGCGATAACGTACCTATTCACGCCGGTGAATTAGGGTTTTACGACAAAGTCCCAACTAAATTTGCCAGTTTAAGCCCCGAAGAAATGAGAGAAAGTGGAGTAAGAGTGGTTCCACCCGCAGTTGCTAGACGAGGAAGTTACATTGCAAAGGGTGCCATTTTGATGCCAAGTTATGTCAATATTGGCGCCTATGTTGATGAAGGGACCATGGTGGACACATGGGCGACGGTTGGCTCATGCGCACAGGTCGGAAAAAACGTTCACCTATCAGGTGGCGTTGGCCTTGGCGGAGTGCTTGAGCCCTTACAAGCCAATCCAACAATCATTGAGGACAACTGCTTTATTGGCGCCCGATCAGAAATCGTAGAGGGAGTGATTGTTGAGGAAAACTCTGTGATCTCCATGGGTGTGTATATTGGGCAAAGCACAAAGATTTATGACCGCGCGACCGGCGAAGTCATGTATGGTCGCGTCCCTTCCGGTTCGGTTGTTGTATCAGGTAATTTGCCCAGCGAATCGGGTAAATATAGTCTTTACTGCGCCGTGATCGTAAAGCGTGTAGACGCACAAACTCGTGCAAAAACAAGCCTAAATGACCTGTTACGCGATTAATCGGCAAATGAAAAGTCCTCCCCTCATTTTGTTAAGACGGGAAGGGTTACTTTAAGCGCTTCGCACTTTAAATTCAAAGCGAATAAGAACCTTAATTTGTGAAGCGCTTGCATGAACAAAACCAATATCTATTGGAGTTTAGAGATAACTTAACCTTCATTTTCATAAACATCTCAATCATTAATTAATCCAATGTCCCCCTTGCTTGCCTTAACCGAACGACTGTTGTGTCAAGTCTCTCTTACGCCTAACGATGCAGATTGTCAAAAAATCCTAATGCAAGCCTTAGGACCACTCGGATTTAAGGATGAGTGGATTTATGAGGGCGAGGGAGAGAGTCTTGTAACCAATTTGTGGGCCGTCAATAGATCAACCCATCATGCTGCAAGGACACTCGTATTTGCGGGTCACACCGATGTAGTGCCAACTGGTCCTGTCTCAAAATGGGACAGTGATCCATTTACACCCACCTACAAAGGGGGGTATTTGTATGCAAGAGGTGCCAGTGATATGAAATCCTCTTTAGCCGCTATGGTCGTTGCGACTCAAGAGTTTTATTCACAAACAAAATCACCTAATCTAAATATTGGATTTTTAATCACAAGTGACGAAGAGGGTCCTGCAACAGGGGGCACGGTCAAGGTCTGTGAACTACTCAAAGCTAGATCAGAGCGCTTAGATTGGTGCATTGTCGGCGAGCCAACCGCAGTTGAGAAAACGGGTGACATGATCAAAAACGGTAGGCGTGGAACTTTGTCAGGGAAATTGGTCATTAAAGGAATTCAAGGCCATATTGCTTATCCACAACTGGCTAAAAATCCAATTCATCAATTTGCCCCAGCAATGGCTGAGCTCGTGCAAACTCAGTGGGATCAGGGTAACCAATATTTTCAGCCGACCAGTTGGCAGATGAGCAACATTCACGCTGGAACGGGTGCAGGAAACGTCATTCCGGGTGAGTGCACGGTAGATTTCAATTTTAGATTTTGCACAGAGTCTAGCGTGGAGAGTTTACAGTCCCGTGTTCACGCCATACTTGATCGGCACTCACTTGAATATGATTTGAAGTGGACATTAGGGGGTATTCCTTTTTTAACACCTGAGGGTGAATTGGTCGATGCTGTTCGACACGCTATAAAAGAGGTATGTGCAATAACGCCGCAACTGTCCACTACAGGGGGAACAAGCGATGGAAGATTTATCTCTACGATTTGCCCCGAAGTCATCGAACTCGGCCCCCCAAACTCAACCATCCATAAAGTTAATGAATGCGTTAGCATCTCAGATTTAGAGCAGCTAAAGAACGTTTATTTGCAAATACTAGTTAAGCTTGACTTACTTTGCGAAACCTCAGTGGCAAAGCGTTCATGAGACTCCATGAACTTATCCTTGAGGCCAAAAATCGTTTAACTCAGGCAAAGGTTTCATTTGGCCACGGTACGGATAATGCGCATGATGAAGCTTCATGGCTCGTTCTTTGGAGCCTTGGACTCAAGCTTGATACAGACACCACGGCGCAAAATTTTGAACTCACACAATCTCAAATTGAACGAGCGCTAGCCTTAATTGAGCAAAGAATTACAAAACGAACTCCAAGCGCCTATCTAACAGGCGAGGCATGGTTACAAGGCATTCCATTCTTTGTTGACCAGCGAAGCATCATTCCACGCAGTTTAATTGCTGAATGTTTGGTTAATTCAAGTATCGATCCATGGTTGAATATTCATACCTCTCGCGTACTTGATCTGTGCACTGGCAATGCAAGTCTGGCAATTATTTGCGCGATGGTTTTTCCTGAGGTAGAAATTGACGCACTCGATATCTCAATTCAGGCCCTTGAGGTGGCTCACATAAACGTTGAACGCCATATGCTGGGCAAGAGAATTAGAGTCAAAGCCTCCGATGGTCTAGAGCACGCTAATGGTCCATATGACCTTATTTTGTGCAATCCGCCCTACGTTAACTCCCTTAGCATGCAGACGTTACCGCCTGAGTTCAAGGCTGAGCCGGCACTATCGTTGGACGGAGGAGCAGACGGAATGGATTTCATTAGAAAATTTCTAAATGATGCCCCGAGTCACTTGAGTGATATAGGTGTGATTGTGCTTGAGGTTGGACATGAAAGAGATCATTTTGAAAATGCCTTCTCACATTTGGAGTGTATCTGGCTAGAGACCAGTGCGGGGGAAGACCAAGTTGTTTTGATTACTCAAAATGCCTTAGACAATTTCCTCGCTCACAGTTACCCGTAATTTCTAATTTCTTAAATTTTGAAGTGGGTTCAAAACCACTCATTTTTGTTATTTCTTTTGTTATTTCTTTTTTTCTAATAATTATTTATGATCGTTATTCAGGATGTCGTTTTACGACGAGGCGCCAAAGTTGTATTGGACGGCGCCAGTGTCACCATTAATCCAGGTGAAAAAGTAGGCCTAATTGGTCGAAACGGTGCGGGCAAATCAAGTCTGTTTGCTTTGCTCAATAAAACGCTGAGCGAAGACAAAGGCGAAGTCCAAATACCCTCAGCTTGGAGGATGGCTCAAGTGGCTCAGGAGATGCCAGAAAGCGAAGATTCTGCAACTGAGTTTGTTTTAAGCGGCGACACGGCTCTTGAGGAGGCAAATAAGGCATTAGAGCGTGCCGAAGCATCACAAGACGGCATGGAAATCGCCCATGCCCACTTGACTTTATCAGACTTGGGCTCGCATGACGCTAAGTCGCGCGCTCAAGCCCTCATCTTAGGACTCGGGTTTAGACCCGATCAACTCTTGAATAGTGTAAATAGTTTCTCAGGCGGTTGGCGCATGCGCCTTCAACTTGCAAGAGCACTTATGTGCCCATCCGATCTTCTCTTATTAGATGAGCCCACCAATCATTTGGATTTAGATGCACTCGTTTGGCTTGAGAGTTGGTTGCAACGCTACACGGGTACGATGCTCGTGATCAGTCACGACAAAGAGTTTTTGGATGCAATCACGAGAGTCACTCTACATTTAGAGGATTCAAAGTTGACGCGCTACGGCGGAAACTACAGCACCTTCGAAGAGCTCAAAACACAGCAACTCCTTCTCCAACAAGCTGCCTTTGTCAAGCAATCTGCTCGCATTGAGCACCTCCAGTCGTTTATTAACCGATTTAAAGCACAGGCGTCAAAAGCCAAACAAGCCCAAAGCAGAGTCAAAGCTTTGGAGCGCATGTCAAGGGTAGCACCAGTTGCAGGTACCGCAGATTTTGAATTCCAGTTCAAACCCTCCCCTTCACTTCCCAACCCTATGATCTCGCTCAAATCAGGAGAATTCGGTTACATGACGGAGGGCGCGCAGCGCACCATTTTGACAGACATTAACAGGTCCGTACTATCGGGTCAGCGAATCGGAGTTCTAGGAGCTAACGGCCAAGGCAAATCAACGTTTATCAAAACAATAGCTAAAGCAATGCCACTATTGAGTGGATCAATTGTCGAGGGAAAGGGTCTACGAATTGGGTATTTTGCGCAACAAGAGTTAGATGTCTTGAGCCCAGAGGATTCACCCTTGATGCACTTCATCCGCCTTGCCAAGGAAATTGCTCCCCAAACTCGTGAGCAAGAATTACGCAACTACTTAGGAACTTTTAGATTTGTGAACGAAATGGTGTCGCAACCCGTTGGCACGCTAAGTGGAGGTGAGAAAGCTCGCTTAGTGTTGGCCATGATCGTATGGCAAAAGCCTAATCTACTCTTGCTTGACGAGCCAACCAATCACCTTGATCTAGTAACGCGAGAGGCATTGGGCATGGCGCTCAATCAGTTTGATGGGAGCGTTTTACTCGTTAGTCACGATCGAGCTCTGTTAAGGGCGGTTTGCGATGAATTTTGGCTTGTAGGGCGCGGCGTAATCGAAGACTTTGTAGGAGACTTGGACGATTACCAGCAGTACTTATTAGCTGAAGCTAAGCGAATTAAAGAGCTGATGAAGGAGGAGTTAGCAGCTAGGGACGGCTGTCACACCGCCCCTGATGTGCTCACCCACCACCTTCCAAGCTCCCTCGTTGAGGGACTCCAAAGCGGTGAGCCAAGCTCCAAGTCAAGGAAGGCGGCTCAACCTATTGTGGAGGGAGAAATAATTAGCGCAAAAGAACGTCGCAAACGAGAGGCGGAGCTTCGAAATCAAAAGAAGGAGCAATCCCAGCCCCTCATGAACGAGATCAAAAGCATTGACATCAAGCTATCTAAACTTGGAGCCGAGAAGTCAGCCCTTGAAGCACAGTTAATAGCCGGGGCTGCTCCGGTTGAACTGGCAAGTATTGGCAAACGATTGAAAGACATTCAAAATGAGTTGGAAACTCATGAAAACCGTTGGATGGAACTACAAGAATCGCTAGAAAAAGGTTAAAGATTTGTAAAGTTATACGCCCCTATTTTACCCAGTGCACTCCTCGCCCCCAGCTACCAGGCTTTCAAACCATCCATAGCTCATCCTACTTTCGGTCTACCCTGTGCCAATTTATGCAGCGCCTTCCCTTACCAGGTAGAGGAAAAGCGCCATAAGTCTTGACAAATATCGCAATAACCCCAAACTTGGAGTGGATCGCAAAACATTTCCGCCCCCCGCTTAAACGGGTGGCCACATAGAATAATCATTTTAAAAATGGCGAAAAATAAGCATTCCAGATACTAAATTAGGATTTGATTGCTTATAATTGCAAGAATGTACACAAGGAGCTTTTCGTGAAATTTTCTAAAAAATATAGTTTATTGTTATTATCTTTGTTAGTGGTGGCATGTAGCTCCACGAAGACTCCGCCACCTAGTGCTTCTGGTGCTGACGGTGCTTCTGGTCCAACAGCACAATCAACAGTCAAGATGGTAGAAGTCTCCCCCTTGGATGATCCTAAATCACCATTGGCTAATCGTAGTGTCTACTTTGACTTTGACAACTACCAAGTTAAAACTTCAGACCAGGCGTTGATTTCTGCACACGGAAACTATCTCTCTGCTAATGCAAAAGCTAAAGTGCGTTTAGAGGGAAATGCAGATGAGCGCGGTGGTCGTGAATACAACTTGGCACTGGGTCAAAAGCGAGCTGAGGCAGTTAAAAAATCTTTAGAACTAGTTGGCGTCAACAAAGACGCAATCGAAGCTGTTAGTTTCGGTAAAGAAAAACCAAAAGCTACAGGCCATACCGAAGAGGCTTGGGCAGCAAACCGCCGCGTTGATATTGTCTACGTTGCTAGATAACTTTAGCACTTAGGTTAAAAGGACTCATCTGAGTCCTTTTTTTTTATCACTCAAGACCGGTTCAAATAGATTACACTAATTCCTATGAATAAATTAATTCTCAAAGTTATAGGATTATCTGTTTGCGCTCTCTTGAGCGGATGCGCAGTAATAGAAGTCGGCGACCTAGTCGTATCAGGGGCTGTAGATGTCGCATCGGCAGGGGTTAGCGTCATTACCACAGGCGTAAAGGCCGTTGGGTCAGTTATTGATTCTGTGACCCCTGATTTAAAGTCAAAGTAATTATCTACGCCCCGGGACTAACAGTCATCATTTCCAGACCAAGGAGTGCCTGGTTCAAGAATTTAACGGCCTGATTGCGTTGTCATAATTCATGAAAATTGGCCTTCCGTCCGGTGTATTCAGGGGGATCAAACGATCTAACTCTGCCCCCTCCCCAGGCACTACGGCGCAAAGCGTTGGACAACTCCTGATCTCACCCTCTACAGAAACGGCCAGATCTGCTATGACTAGGGACACCTCAGACATTATTTTGTTAACACGCATAATTTACTCCATGATGGTTTGACTAAATCCTATTCTAGGATCTTTGAGGGCTTAATCTATCTTGAAGAAATCTGCAAAGAATTGAATATTAATGCAGTGAGGCGGTTTTGATTGAGCCAGCCACTGAGTGAGGAACTGATTAGCGCTCAAGAGACAAGGCAAAAGTGTTTGTGCTTCTATGAGCCCATGAGCCTATGAGCCTATGAGCCTATGAGCCTATGAGCTTATGAGTGTCTTCGCGCAAACCAAATCTCCCCCCCCCAAATCTGTCAATGACTAAGCCAACGGTCTACAGCCCCCCAGTGTGCAAGCATGCTTATGATTGAACAATCGAAAATGGCGCATTTGAGCCGAAGCTACCCATTGAATGGGTAAAAATTAATTGCACTGAATAAGAGCTTTGTCTGTGTCATTGATACATTTAGGGCTTACTTTATTTCGAAATGATCATGAGTTGATCAATGTAAACTTTACTAGGGTTAACACTGCAGGGGGAATCCTTATATAGTTGTTCCAATTTTATCGACGCATAATATAGATAAACCTCTAGAAGAGGATGATCGTGTCGCCTTGTGCACCGTACCTAGAAAAATTATTTAATGGGAGAACGTATAGATGCGTATTTTGATATCTCACCGCCTAAGTTTTATTGGCCTTATTTTTTTACTCATCAATATGCATTCAACTGCATTTGCCTCGCCTATAGCGCATATCCCGGACCGGTTAAATTTAGAGGTAGTTGGGCACTCAGACCTTGAGGGTGCAGGTAAAGGGGGCGAGGGACTTGCATTAAAAGAAAAAGACGGAAAACGGTACTTATTTCTTGCCCACGAATCAGGTCCCAAATGCTTTAGTGTATTGGATGTGACGAAGCCATCAAACCCAGTCGTCATCAAACAAGAAACCGTTGAGGACAACTTCATACGTTGTAATTCTCTTGCATTAAGTGGCAATGTACTGATCGTAGCTAGACAAAGTGAATTGGTTGGACAACCCTTTGGTGGAATAAAAATATACGATGTCTCCAACCCTGCTACGCCTGTGCTTTTGAGTTATATGGATTTGACTGGACCTCACTCAAGAGGGACTCATTACCTAACTTTTTCTGATGGACGTTATGCCTATTTGTCAACAGGATCAAAAGATTTTGATCCCAAAAACCCAAAGGATGATCAATTTTTGATGATTGTTGATGTATTGGATCCGAAAAATCCAATTGAGGCCGGACGCTGGTGGTTTCCTGGAACCCGTGTTGGTGATCCACAACCCTCACCTGCTCGTGTCAAACCATTTGATAGTGGTTTTAGACTCCATACCGCATTGGTGCCCGCAACCCGCCCTGATCGACTATATACAGGCTGGATTGACGGGGGATTATTGGAGCTAAATATTAGCGATAAAAGTCGTCCTAAATTAATCACCCAAATATCATGGCAATCGGCTAATCAAGGTTTTATGCACACTGTCTTACCGATATTAGAAAGAGGCTTACTCATAGCCTCTCAAGAATCAACCAAAGACAATTGTGAAGATTGGCCTATGCGCATCACCGTAATGGATGTGAGTAATGAGCTAAATCCGTATGCTCTCTCTTATCTGCCTCCCCCCGTTAACAAGGAAGCTTTGTGCAAAATAGGAGGCAGATACGGCGCACACAACATCAATCAAAATAATATGCCCGAGGTATCACGTGTGCTTTTAAATACCGTCGTAACGGCCCAATTTGCCGGTGGACTGCGCATTTTCTCCATCAAGGATCCAACAGCACCAAAGGAGATTGCCTACTTTACCCAAAAGGTAGTTGGTAATAAAGGGGGATCAATCCAAATCAACGACCTGATCGTTGGTAAAGACGGTTTGATTTATGCTAACGATCGCTTCACGGGTGGCTTGTTTATTTTGAAATACACAGGAAAAATTCCTCTTGACTAAAAGGTGAGCAGTTGATGGATTCAGTTGCCTCGTAGGGGCACTGACTTTTGACAACTTTACTGCGCCTCATCAGAGGCCCTTATTTCGTTTCCTTGAGGTACCGCTGCCTGTTAGCCTCGTTAGGAGGATACAGTCCAGGAAGGCTTTCCCCGCGGTTAACTTGGTGCATGATCCAGGCTTCGAGTTTCTCTTGCTCTGGTGCGAGCTTTAATACATCGTCTAAAAGTGCTTGTGGTATCAGGACTGCACCGTCCTCGTCCACCACAACGATATCTCCTGGAAATACAGCAACGCCACCGCATCCAATGGGCTTTTGCCAATCAACAAAGGTTAGTCCCGCAACAGAAGGAGGGGCCGCAACACCGCAACACCATACAGGTAATCCCGTTGCTAACACGCCCGCAACGTCTCTGACTACACCGTCAGTAATTAAGGCTGCAACCCCCCTTTTTTGCATTCTTGCACATAAGATATCTCCAAATATACCGGCATCTTGCACGCCCATAGCGTCAACAACTGCTATGCAGTTTGCGGGCATAGCCTCAATGGCAGCCCTGGTCGAGATAGGAGAGGACCATGACTCTGGCGTTGCCAAGTCCTCGCGAGCGGGGACGAAACGAAGGGTAAAGGCTCGTCCAACCAATCTTGATTGTCCCGCTTTAATCGGCTTGGTACCCCGCATCCAGACATTGCGTAGTCCTTTTTTAAGGAGAACTGTAGTGAGAGTTGCCGTCGTAACTTGAGACAAGATTTGAACTATTTGGGGATCCAGATCCATGGGAGCATTCTCAGTCATAATTAGCCTTAGTTCGTTTTTAATGCAAGCATCAGTCGATCCATCAATTCAAGATTTGAGTTTGGACGATGGGCAAAGTTTCATCTAATGTCCAGATATTATCAAATTCATTCAATCTTTACTATTTAATCATTTTTTTACTACCTTGGATAAAAATCTTGTCACCCATTCCTACAACTCTCAAAAAGAGGCTTTTTGGAGCGGCGTACGCGAAGCCATTGGGGCACCAGCGATTGTTTTATTTGCAGGAATGGTCGGCTTTGGCGCAATGGGCAGAACAAACGGTCTAGACCTTTGGTTTACAGGTTTTTGTAGCACCTTTATGTTTGCCCTACCCGGTCAGATCGTTTTATTGGATATGATCATTACGCATAGCCCCCTTGTTGCCATTGCCTTAGCAGTTTCCTTTAGCTCAGCCAGGTTTGTTACCATGACACTGACATTATTTCCTCAGTTTAGTGATGAGGATAAATCCAAGGGCTCTTTTGCCGCAGTGCATTTACTTGCAATGACTGCATGGGCGGTTTCGATGAGAGAGTTTCCAAAAATAAATGCACAATATCGACGCAGTTATTTTGTAGGACTGGGCCTATTTTGCTGGATGCTCGCTTTACCTGGAACGGCGTTAGGATATCTACTTGCCGGTGCGGTATCAAAATCAATAACGATTGGATTAATTTTTATAAACCCACTTTTCTTTGTCTTAACATTTACAGATATCAAGGCGAATTGGAATAGATTGGCAATCTTAGCCGGTTGTTTATTAGGGCCTGTTTTTTACACAATCGATCCGGATAGTAGTCTACTTTTATCGGGACTTATTGGAGGAACCCTAGCTTACTGGGTAGATAGGGTTTTTATTCGAAAACCCAGACAAGCAGACCCATCGTAATCAATACATTCATACCTTACGACAAACACTTAAAATTATTTATGAGTCATATTCAATTAACTACTGGGGAGCTCTGGATTGCGTTACTGAGCGCATGTATTGGTACCTATTTTTGTAGATCCGTTGGAGTGATTCTCTCTGGAAGGGTAGATCAAAACAGTGAGTTCTTTGGCTGGCTAACGTGTGTTACCTACGCAATGGTAGCTGCCATGACTGTTCGAATGATTGTTCTGCCCATAGGCTTACTTGCAACAGTACCTTTGCTCGTGCGCTTAGCTGTCTGCGCGGTCACCATTGGAATAATGGTTACGGGTACTAAGAGGCGATTAGGCCCAGCACTATTGGTAGGTATCGCTTGCTTGATATCTTATGTACATTATTTTGATACTTAAACCCAGCACAATAATTTTGTTTGAATTAGCCTTAACTAAATTTAATACATTACCCATAAAAAGGAGAACTAAGCGTTGCGAGCTAAAACTCGCAACCTGAGTAGCTTGGACTGGGAGCTTAGCAAATGACTTTTTATTTAAAATCAATTACACACGAAACTTCTACCTAAGTCGCGAGCGTTATCTCAGATGCACTATTACACGCACCATTACATGCACCATTACATGCACAATTAATTTGATTGATCTTTAAATTTAAAAATATAAAGCAGCGCCAAAATTACAGTAGCTAACACTACACCAGCTAGCCCTAGGGACAAATGAATGCCAATCATCCCCCCAACTAAGCCAACTGTAACGCCTGCTCCAGCTCGCATTCCAAGCGAGAACATATTGAATAATCCAATAACTCGCCCTCTGTGCTCCTGCGGTGCATTTAACTGAACAAGGCTTTGCGCCATACTGCTAAAGGACAGTTCCAAAAAACCCGCGATAAATAGCAAAATGAGTGCAATGATGTAATGATGCGTGATAGCAAAGCTTGTGAGGACAATACACCACATGAGCGCCAGTATTAAAGCGGCTTGGGGGCGTGGCCTCATAATGCCTTTATTGTTTAAGATGAGCCCTGCAAGTAGTGCACCTGCTGCGTCTGCGGCCAATAAAAGACTGTACAAAAGCCCTGGGTCCCCATGGCCTAAGTCCTCTGCAAAGGCAGGCATTTGTGCCTGATAACTGTTTCCAACAAAAAACGAGGCAGCCCCAGCCAAAATGACCATAGAAAAGATGACGGGTAAACTCGCGACCTCTCTAAAGGTATGAATAATGTCAGAGAACCCTCTAACTGGAATTTTGAAAGATCTCGCAGTAGCTCTGAACGCAGGACCGTACGGGGCATTAACAAGCCAAAGGAATGTTGGGATGTAGAAGGTTGCATTCAAGAAAATTCCAAAAGTGGGGCCAAGTCCTAACAATATAACGCCCCCAACTCCAGGGCCAACCAAAATACCAAGGTACCGGGCTGTGGCCAATAACCTAACTGCACCTGGCAACTCTTCTTGAGTAACTACATCGTGCAACAGTATTTGCGTAGAAGTGTGCCAAAAGACACCTGCACATCCGTGCAATACAAGCAATGCCATTGCTTGCCACATCTGTAAACCATCGACTAAAAAGCAGTATCCCCAACCCACTGATGCGGCTGCAAAAAGAACCATACCAATTTGAATTAATCGTCTTGGATCAAACCGCTCTCCAAGAACACCTACGGGTACCGAGAAAATGAGAAAGGGTAACCAATGCGACAAAACGGCAAAACCACCAAGTTCGGGGGAGTGAAATTTTTGATACATCATCCAATAACTGATCACGTGCTCAACGCTATCAGCCATCATAGCCAATGTGTAGGTGATAAGTAGAGCTCTAAACCCTTTGTTGGAGAATGCAGAAAATGGGGAGGAATTAACCGGTTTATGCGTTTGAGAGGGACTGACTTTTACTGATTTATTTTTCATGACAATAATTGTACGGTGTATCATTAATTGCCGCTTGAGGCTTAGCTTACTTTAAAAGCTTAAGAGTCTAAAAAAAGCATAAAATTGAAATAGTCTTGAATGCGAAAACTTATGAATATTAATTCCACATCAAAAGTCCGCATTGGTATTGATTTAGGCGGCACCAAGATTGAGCTCGTAGTAATTGATGCGTTAGAAAACGTACTGCTCAGAAAAAGAATCCCTACGCAAGCCCAACTCGGCCCCGATCACATCCTAAATCAAATTAAGAGTCTATATGCTCTTGCCAAATCTGCACACCCGGTACATAGTGTTGGCGTTGGTACACCTGGATCAATTTCAGCACGTACGGGTCTTCTTAGGAATTCAAATACGGTCTGTTTAAATGGACTTCCACTACAAAGCGCTATAGAAAATGCAATAGGGTGCGACATAAAAATTGAGAATGATGCAAATTGTTTTGCTCTTGCTGAGGCTACCCTAGGCGCAGGAAAATCATATGACTGTGTCTTTGGTGTCATCTTGGGTACTGGTTGCGGTGGCGGTTGGATTTTTAACAAACAACTTAGACGCGGCCCGCAGCAGCTCGCGGGAGAATGGGGTCACATGGTACTAAAACCGGGTGGTTTACCGTGCTTTTGTGGTCACCGTGGTTGCGTGGAGACCTGTATTTCGGGCTCGGGGGTCGAGCGCCAGTATCAGAACCTCGCTTTACAGGCAAGTACTGTTTTAAGCTGTGAAAATATTTTTCTCTCAGCCATGAGTGGTGAAAATAAATTAGCAAAGACAGTAGTGGACCAATTCTATGAAGACCTTGGACAAGCATTGGCTAATTTAATAAACGTTATGGATCCTGACGTGATCGTTCTTGGAGGCGGATTGTCAAATATAGAGGGACTCCCAGAGCTTTGCACGCAAAGTGTAGCTAAAAAAGTATTTACAACTGAATTCACAACTCCAATTGTTCGACATCGACTAGGGGATTCGGCCGGGGTCATTGGCGCAGCGTTAATCGGGGTCTAATTGAATGGAGTTGGAAAGTTAAATGAAAAAATCAACTCCACAGATCCTTTTGATCAGTTTTACTATAAAAAGCAGTGCTTTGCACAAGGATAGTTAACTGCCTCTCACCTGGAATGACTTGTACCGCGTCGCCAGCCTTGGCCTCCCCGGCTTCCAAAACCCTCAAATACCAACCCGTTGAGCCGCTTTGAATCATTGCCTTTGCTGCCCCGCTCCAACCCATCTTGATATTAAATTTAAAACAAGGCTCCCTAAATCTAACGATCTCCATGAGTAAACTGCCAACTCTCCAACGGTCTCCAACGAAGACATTTTTTTCATCAAACCCCTCGACAGTTAAGTTCTCTCCAAAGTTACCCATCTGTAGCTTGCCGTTAAATTTACCTGCCCTAGTTAGCAACTCTTCCCATAAAGGATAGTGCTCCTGAGGATAGGCATATACTGCTTTGTCTTGGCCCCCGTGTACCTCCAAATTGGCTTGCTGATCACCCTCGACTCCGGAGTAGCCAATTCGTTTAATTTGAGGATTATTCAGACTACTCACAGCATGCTTATGAATAGCTGACATTACCTGCTTGCCCCCAGCATCAGGATTTTGGGTCAATGGCTGAACGAGCCCGGTATTAATGCTTAGAATTTTCAAGGGTTAGTCCTTAAGATAATGCTGATATTATCTATCCTTCATCACAGATGAAGAAAATACTATCATCAATATTTTCTATTTTAAAAATCATTCAAATTCAAAATCAAACTCTATTTAACTACAAAAATGAACGAGACACAATCCAACTCACTCCAAGACAAGCAACTAATTCGCGAAGTTATTGAAAACTGGGCACTTTGGCGGGATGCTGGTGATTGGGAGCGATTTAAATCCGTATGGCATGAAGACGGCGTGATGATGGCTACCTGGTTCCAAGGTTCCTTTGAAGACTTTATTAAAGTCACCATTGAGGGATGGAACAAGGGAGTCAGTATTCTGCATTTCTTGGGCGGAACATCCATTGATTTAAGTGGCAACAGAGCGATCACCCAAACCAAAATGACGATATCACAAAGGGGCCCAGTCGATGGCGTACTTTGTGACGTTGTCTGCACTGGACGTTTTTACGACTTCCTTGAAAAACGTGATGGTGTCTGGGGAGTTGTGCTTCGTCAACCAATCTACGAAAAAGACAGGATTGATCCCCTAGACCCAAGCGCTTCACTAAAACTTGATGAGAACTTGTTATCTCAATTCCCCGAGGGCTATAAACACCTTGCCTACATCCAAACCAAAATTGGATATACAGTAAAAAGAGATATGCCAATGCTGAAAGGGCCTGAGGTGCAGGCGCTTTACAAAAAAGGGCGTGATTGGCTTGAACACACCTCACCCAAACCCTGATATTCTGCGCCTAATCTCCACCCCATAAGCAAAAATGAAAAGCTTAAAGTCAGCCGTTTTATTTTCTCAAGCCCATGAAATCAACTGGACCAGAGATCCTTCGAACGAACCCAGCAATTACGGGGTACATCTAACAGACCCAAAGCCTTGGAACACTTTAAGAGGACCGGTTCACTCAAGAGGCGGGGTGACTGGTGTTGTCTATTGTGGAGGAAGACTCCTTGAGACTTGGGGGGAGCCTGGGCGTGCAGATCAAACCTTTAGTGTTGCAAAGAGTTACTTAGCTCTCCTTACGGGCAAAGCCATAGAGCTTGGACTCATTGACAATATCGATCAAAAGGTCTGTGAGAGTATCGCTCTTCGAGGCTGTAAAAGTCAAACAGGATTTGAAGGGCCTCACAATTCTCAAATCACTTGGCGACACCTGCTAAACCAAACCAGTGAATGGTCAGGAACATCGTTTGGCATTCCGGATCAAGTTGAACACTTTCGCCATATAGTTTTAGACCCTAAACCGGTACAGGGTAGGAAAGGCGATCTGCGAACACTCCAAACTCCTGGCAGCTACTGGGAATACAACGATGTGCGAATTAATCAACTCTCGTTGGCCCTTTTACATATCTTTCAAAAACCAATACCCGAGGTGTTTAGACTCTACTTCTTGGATCCACTCGAAGGTGCACAAGACTTTGAATGGGAGGGGTACGATAACTCTTGGGTACAGGTGGTGGATCCCACAAATGAGGAGACCAAACTTCTTCAGTCTGTGCCTGGGGGAACACACTGGGGTGGTGGAGTGCGAATTAGCGCCCTAGATCAAGCCAAAATTGCACAAATGATGCTAAACGCAGGGGTAATCAACACTGATACAGGGCCTCTACGATTGATAAACAATGAGTGGATTAGCTCCATGAAAACCCCCTGCCCGCTAGCTCCCTTTTACGGTCTTCTCACATGGCTAAACCCAAACCGAAGTACATTTCCAGGCGCTAGCGAATCTGCTTACTTTATGTTTGGGGCTGGTGGAAATTATGTCTGGATCGATCCAGAATTGGATGCTGTAATTGTGGTCAGATGGATTGACCCTGCGTATTTTCCTGCATTTACGCTAAAGGTTTTGGAAGCATTCAGCTGATGAATTGCAAGTTTGAATTGTCTCATTCGAAATACCCTGCTGAAGAAGGAACTACTCATTTTGCTTAAAGGAAGACTTCCCGATTGGATTCAAAGAAACATACCTGATTTACCTGAAGTAGGCACAAAGGAAAAGTTGCGTGCCTGCACGGGGACCATGATTGGAATATTAATCACCGCTTTGGTATCTCATTTTCTAATCTCCAACGAACTTGCTCAATTCTGGTTGCTGGCACCCATGGGGGCATCAGCAATTATTTTATTCACCTTCCCCTCGAGTCCGCTCGCTCAACCCTGGTCCTTCTTAGGTGGAAATCTCATCAGTGCGTTTGTTGGCATTACTTGTGTCCACTTTATTGTCAACCCTGTGATTTGCGCCTGTATCGCGATTTTTATAGCTCTTACGCTAATGTTTGCTCTAAGATGTCTTCACCCCCCCAGTGGCGCCGTAGCCTTGATCACTATCTTAGGGGGAGATTGGATTAAAGACTTGGGCTACATGTTTATCATCACTCCTTTGGCTATCAATACGGTCTTAATGCTGGCAAGTGCAGTTATATATAACAAGCTATCAGGACAACGCTATCCTTTTCCAAAATCAAGACCAAACACAACTGAGTCACAATCCCCACTTAACTCAAACGAATCTAGCAGTAGTTTAATTTCTAAAGATTTAAAAACAGCTCTCACCCACTCAAATGAATTAATAGATGTCGACTTAGGCGTTTTGGAGGAGCTCTTTCTTCAAACTGAGCGAATTGCATTTAATCGACGAACGGGTAGCCTTCAGTGTCAACACATCATGAATAAAAACGTGACTCAACTTGAGTTTGCCACTCATTTAAGTGAGGCCTGGCAAATCATAAAACAACGCAATGTTCAGGCGCTCCCCGTTGTAACAAAGGGTGGCCAATTAATGGGAATTGTGACTAGATCAGATTTTTTAAAGCAAATAGAAACCAATGATTACATTAGTTTTACTAAAAAACTTAAAGCTTTACTTAAAAAGAACTCCAGCTCTACTTCCAATAGACCTGAGGTCGTAGGTCAAATCATGCGCACACATACCAAAACGGTACTGAACACGAGCCCAATGGTAGAGGTCATACCCTTAATGCTTGAGCAAAAAATGCGACACGTTGCAGTCGTTAACACGCAAGGAATCTTCGTGGGAATGATCAATCAAACTGACATGATTGCAGGACTGTATCAAAATTCAATATCAAAAGCTTCTCCCCAATAGATAAGGGGTACGGGTTAGGGTTAGGCTAATGCAAATAATGAAAACTTAATGAACTTATTGTGTTTGTTGCACTCCAGCCCCAAGTGCCTTGTAGAGTGTAAATTGATTTGCCGCTTGCGCTAGTTTCAGAGCGATCAAATTATGTTTTGCTGCGTACAAAGATCTCTCGGAATCAAGTACATTCAAATAACTATTAATACCATTTTGATAGCGTGCTTGTGATAGTTTAAAACTTAGTGCTGTGGCCTCAACCAAAGATTCTTGCGCTGTCAACTGCTCCCTTATATTGTCTTGAACTGTGAGCGCGTCAGCGACCTCTTTGAAAGCAGTTTGAACAACTTTTTGGTAGGACTCTACTGCAATTTTTTGGTTGGCTTGCGCTATTTTCAAGTTAGCTGAAATTCGTCCACCATCAAATATCGGGAGATTAATCTGGGGGACGAATAACCATGATCTGGAACCTTGACTAAATAGACCGGAGAGCGATGGGCTCGCAGAACCATAAAATGTGGTCAAAGTGATACTAGGAAAATAAGCGGCACGTGCAGCGCCAATATTTGCGTTAGCAGCTATAAGCTGGTGCTCAGCCTCTAGTACATCAGGTCTATTGCGCAACAAATCCGAGGGGAGCCCTGGGGCAATTAAAGTGATTGCAGGCGTTGCCAAAAAGTCTTTGGGAAGTAATGTCTCAGAAACAGTTTTACCGACTAACAAATTAAGTGAATTAAGATCTTGAACAACAAGAGATTTGTATTTAGATATATCAACACGAGCCGTTTCAATAGAGGTGCGTGACTGACTTAAATCAAGCTCTGATATCACCCCAATATCAAATCTCTTTTTATCTATCTCATAAGACTGTATTTGTGCTTGAAAGGTCTGTTCAGCCAAATGCAAATGGGATTGATCTGCGGATAGCGTTAAATATTGAGAAGCAACTTGTGCAATCAAGCTTATTTTTACGGAAAGCGCTGCTTGGGAAGTACTTAAGTATTGCTCAAATGCAGACGCCCTAAGACTTTGCAATCGACCAAACATATCTAGCTCATAGGCACTAAATCCTAAGCCTGCAGAGTAATCGTGCATGATCGATTCCTGACCGGAGGCTGACAAATTCGCAGGTGTTTTAGTAGCCGTATTTCCTACACTTGCATTAATTTGTGGAAACAAACTTGACTGAGCTACGCCAAATTGTGCTTGCGCTTTTTCAATTTGAAGGGCTGCAATACGCAAATCCTTGTTGTTCTCAAGCGCTAAGGCAATAACCTGCTTTAATGATGGATCAACTACAAAATCTTGCCACTGCATTGAATTTACAGATACAGCATTTAAAGCTGACTCTGGTTTTAAATCGGGGCTACTTTTTAGGCTTGCATCTGAGGAGGGAAAAGTATTTTGAATGCTTGGTTCAGGTCTTGCATATTTCGGAACTAAGGGCGTACACCCTTGAATCGCACACAGGGAGAGTAGGACAACTCTTGAGCTAACTGATCTTATAAAAATCTCTGGTATCACGGGATGACTCTTGACAGATTTTGGTTTGAATATTGATTTCATAACTAGTCCTTAGCTTGACCTGAACCAAAATGACTTAGATCCCCTTTATCTTTAAACACTTTACGAATAAAAACAAAAGACAGTGGAACAAAGAAAATACCAAGTGCAGTGGCAGATATCATTCCACCCAGAACACTTGTACCAATGGCATTTTGAGCACCAGACCCCGCTCCGTGACTAATTGCAAGTGGTAACACGCCAAATCCGAAAGCTAGAGATGTCATCAAAATAGGTCTCAAACGCATTCTCACAGCCTCTAGTGTTGACTCTACCAACTCCCCCCCAGCCTCCATTTGCGCCTTTGCAAATTGAACAATTAAAATTGCGTTCTTTGCCGACAGGCCAACTGTCGTTAGCAGTCCAACTTGTAAATACACATCGTCTGCAAATCCTCTAAGCGATGCGGCGAGAACTGCTCCAACAATTCCTAGCGGCACGATTAAAATAACAGAGAAAGGTATAGCCCAGCTCTCATAAAGTGCGGCCAAACATAAAAAAACGAACAAAATTGATACTGTATATAAAACAGGCGCCTGACTACCGGAGCTGCTTTCTTGATCAGAAATACCCGTCCATTCGTAGCCAATCCCTTCGGGTAATTGTCCAACTAGTTTTACCATTTCACCAAGTGCCTCACCAGAGCTTTTCCCGGGTGCAGATTGGCCTTGTATCTCAATGGAGGGTAGCCCGTTATAACGTTCTCTTCGAGGGGATGCATATGCCCAACGCCCCGATGAGAAGGCTGAAAAAGGAACCATTTCTCCTTTGTTGTTTTTAGCAAACCAACGGCTTATGTCTTGAGGTAGCATCCTGGACTCCGCAACCCCTTGAACGTAGACCTTCTTTATACGCCCCTTATCAATAAAGTCATTGACGTACGCACTTCCCAAAGCGGTACTAATATCTGTGTTGATCTCTGCAAGCGAAAGCCCCAGTGAAGTAGCTTTTAATTGATCAACATCCAAGCGGTATTCCGGAGTATCGTCTTGTCCGTTGGGTCGGACCGCGAACAAAATTGGGTCCTTGCTAGCAAGCCCCAACAACTGATTTCTTGCTTGCATGAGTTTTTCGTGCCCTAGCCCAGCGTTATCCTCAAGTTGCAAATCAAAACCCGTTGCATTACCTAACTCAAGTGCTGCAGGGGGTGCGAATGCAAAAACCCTAGCATCCCGAATTTGACCGAATGCTTTCATGGCTCTACCCACAATAGCTTGAACGCGTTGATCAGCACGGGTTCGCTCATCCCAGGGCTTGAGTCTTACAAAAGCCAAACCAGCATTTTGTCCACTACCCCCAAAGCTATAACCCACAACGCCAAACATCGTTTGAACATTCTCGCCCTCTTCAACCAAAAATTGATGCTCTACAGCTTTAACAACCTCTAGCGTGCGCTGCTGGGTAGCACCTGCAGGCAAAACAATTTGTGAATATAAAACTCCTTGATCTTCATCAGGCAAAAAGCCTCCTGGTTGGAAAGCGAATAGTACACCCATCAGCACAACTATCGCGCCGTAAATAATAATGTAAGGCGTAGATCGTTTCAGTATTTTTGCTACTGCAGATTGATATTTTTGACTATTGTCATCGAACGTTTTATTAAACCATCCAAAGAATCCACGCGTCTCAAAAGTAGGTCCTTTTTCAACAGGTTGGAGTAAGGTCGCACAAAGAGCAGGAGTCAAAATTAAAGCCACTATGACAGATAGCACCATGGCTGAGACCACTGTTATCGAGAACTGTCGATAAATAACGCCCGTAGATCCCCCGAAGAATGCCATAGGAATGTATACGGCAGACAACACCAATGCAATGCCTATTAATGCTCCGGTAATTTGTCCCATTGATTTTTGCGTAGCTTCCTTGGGCTTGAGGCCATCCTCGTGCATGACGCGCTCAACATTCTCTACCACCACAATTGCGTCATCAACAAGTAAGCCAATCGCAAGTACCATTGCAAACATCGTAAGCGTATTGATTGAGTAACCAAATGCATTCAATACGGCAAAAGTACCCAGTAAAACGACCGGGACAGCAATAGTTGGAATTAACGTTGCTCTAAAGTTTTGCAAAAAGAGATACATTACCAAAAAAACCAACACAACTGCTTCAAGTAACGTTTTGATGACCTCCTCAATGGAGAGCTTTACATAAGGCGTTGTGTCATAAGCAACCACGGCCTTCATGCTTGGAGGGAAAAATTTCGAAAGTGCTTCAATTTTTGCCTTTACTGCTACAGCAGTATCTAGGGCATTTGCCCCTGTAGACATTTTGATAGCAATTCCAGTTGCAGCATGGGTATTGAATCTCGCTAGAGTTCCGTAGTTTTCACTACCTAATTCAACTTTAGCAACATCTCTCAAGAGGACTGCCGCTCCGGAGGGAGAAGTTTTAAGAATTATTTTTTTAAATTGCTCGGGAGTTTGCAGTCGACTTTGAGCAGTGATTGTTGCATTGAGTTGCTGCCCTTTAACGGAGGGTGTGCCGCCTAATTGCCCAGCAGATACCTGAGCATTTTGGGCTTGAATTGCACTAATAACCTCAACTGGTGTTAATTTAAAAGCTGTTAACTTAGCAGGATCTAGCCAAATTCGCATGGCATACTGACCACCAAACATGGTCACGTCTCCAACGCCTTTCACACGGCTGATAGTATCTAAAACATTTGCAGCTACGTAATCGGCCAAGTCAAACTGAGTCATGCTGTCATCTTCAGAGACAAAGGCCATGACCATCAGAAAGTTTTTTGTAGATTTAGCAACTGTCAAGCCCTGTTGCTGGACCACTTGTGGGAGAAGTGGCATAGCCAGTTGCAGTTTATTTTGAACCTGTACTTGCCCAATATCAGGATTGGTCCCGTTTTCCAGCGTTAGAGTAATGTTAAGCGCGCCGGAGGAGTCACTGCTAGAGGACATATACCGAAGTCCATCTATGCCCTTCATTTTTTGCTCAATCACTTGAGTGACTGAGTCTTCAACAGTTTGTGCCGAGGCTCCGGGATAGTTACCTGTAATTGAAATTGCAGGGGGTGCAATTGCTGGATACTGCGAAACAGGGAGCGTAATGATTGAGATAACACCCGCCATCATGATCACAATGGCTATAACCCATGCAAAGATGGGGCGATCTATAAAAAATCGTGACATATGAAATCAGTTTAAGTTATTTGGAAGGTTTATCTACTACCGTGTCCGATTGCTTTGATTGAGGCTGCTGGGAGGGTAGTTTATTTCCATCTTGCACTGCTTCCTTGGAAATGTCCTTCGTAGCTTCCTTTGTAGCTTCCTTTGAAGCATCTTTGGGCGCGGCCTGAGCCAATGCGCCTGGTTTGATTTTCTGTACACCATCAACGATCAGTTGATCACCGGCACTTAAGCCGCTTTTAACGACCCATTTATCCCCAATAGCGTCGCCAAGTTCTAAAACTCGAAGCTCAACCTTTGACTCTTTATTTAGCACGAGTGCAGTAGCGTTACCGCGTGCATCATGAGTGACGCCTTGCTGAGGAACAACAAGACCTTGCTCATTCACCCCCTCCTCCAACACTGCACGTACAAACATGCCGGGAAGCAGATCATGTTTTGGGTTTGGGAAAACAGCTCGAAGCGTTACAGAACCTGTTCCCGGGTCGACTGTTACATCTGAGAATTGAAACTTTCCCCCTAAAGGATACGCGATATTGTCATCAAGGATTAACTTCATTTTGACTGCATCTTTACCAGCTCGCTTAAGTATTCCAGATTCAAGCGCTCTTTTAATACGCATCAGATCCGAGCTTGACTGAATCACGTCCACATAAATAGGATCCAGTTGTTGAACAGTCGTCAGTGCGTTGACTTGGTTAGCGGATACCAGTGCACCAGGCGTAAAGTTTGAGATTCCAACTCGACCGGTTATAGGAGAGGAAATTTGGGTATAACCCAGGTTTATTTGCGCAGTTTGCAATGCGGCCAAGGCTTGTTTGTAAGAGGCATCAACATCGTCATATTCTTGCTTAGAAATTGCATTGATTTTGATCAACTCCTTGAACCTATCTGCCTTGAGTTGAAGACTTTGCAAATTAGCCTGGGCACTATCAAAAGCAGCTTTATATAAGGCTGGATCAATTTGATAAAGTACCTGACCAGCATTTACGTCTGCGCCCTCCACAAACAACCTCTTTTGAACAATCCCATTAATTTGGGGTCGAACTTCTGCAATAAGGTAAGGTGATGTGCGACCAGGGAGCTCAGTAAAAACGGAAACTTGTTGAGGTTTGACCTCAAATACTCCAACCACAGGAGTAGTTTGGGGAGCATTTGTAGCACCTTTGTTACAACCTGCCAAAAAAATGGTCGCACCAACAGCAAGCATTGAGATAGTTAGCTGCTTGGAATTTAATCTGCAAAGGGTATTTAATGGGAGAATCATATAGATCAAAAACATGAGTATGGGCAGCCTGTGATTTTATGGCAGTAATGTCCAATTTCTCAGTTGCTCAAGGCTTAAAGGGAACTAAACCAAGCTTAAATTACTCCTTCATGAGTAAATACCTTCACCGAATAAACACACCTGAGCCTAGTTACGGAACTGCCCCTTTAGTAGGAGTTGAGCAAATTCAGCAAAGCCAACGCCACGCTCACCATTTGTGATCCACTTTGGGGCACAGTTCAGAGTGGTTTTATATTTCCTAACATTTGCAACACCGATAGAGTACTTAAAAAATCCAAACATAACTTCATCATTTAAAGAATCTCCAATAAACGCACTCTCCTCAAGAATGTCCGTCAGCTCCATTCCCAATTGCTCGCTTGTAAGTGCTTTAGTGCTTGTCAATTTATCCCAACTGCCTAAAGTTGCATTGATGTGAATAGAGCTTACCTTTGTGTTTAACCCTTTACTTTGCAAGTAATCCACGACCTCAAAGAGCAACTCAGGATGTGCCTTACTCTGCTGAGAGAAAACGGATTCGAGCTCTACAGCAATATCATAGACCCTAGCGAATTGATCGCTGGATAGTGAAAGCCATGGAAACTTTCTTAACAAGTCGTTTCTAGTCACTGCCAAATACGCTAGGAAATCATCTCTCTCTTTTGAAGGCACGAACTCCCTTGTCATGAGAGGCTTATTTACACCATGCGAAAGCATATAAAAAGCACCTCCCTCACCAATCACGGCGTAAATTGGCCACATTCTTGCAATACAGTTACACCATCCCGCCGAGGAACCCGTCACAATTACAACTTTGATACCTGCACTTTCTAAATCACAAATCGTTTGATAAGTTTCGGGAAGTAAACGTCCATAGGTAGTTATCGTATCGTCTAGATCACTAAAAAGATACCTTACCGAGCTTAAAGCACTCACAGGAAATTCATCTATGTGTGAGGGTTTAAATAAATCGCTCATTACATGGGTTCAATTAAGGGTATCGAGCTTTAAGTGCATATTTTGAAAACCAAATTGCACTCGCCAAGACTCACCCGGGACTAATGGCCATGCATTCGTCCAAGTTCCTGTGGTAACGAAATCACCTGGCTTAATATCTGTTGATCCCGGGCAAGAGCGCAATTCATTTAAAAAATAATGTAATGCCTCTAAAGGACTATCTAAAACATTAGCCCCAAGCCCAGTATCTACCAATTCATCGCCTTTAAAAAGTTGGGCCTTGGAGGCTGCAAGTTGATCCATCAACTCTTGTACATTATTGGAAACAGTTGAAATTTTGATCTTCTCGCCGATGACTAATCTTGAATGCAGAGCACTGTCGGCTACGGCCTCGGCCGCATTAAATATCCAATTTTCTTTGTGTGACTGAACTATCTCAAAACCAGGAGCGAGCCAATCAAGGGATTGGTATAAATCCTCCAAACTAGCGTTTGGTTTAGGGGCAGTATTGAATCCAAAAATAACCTCTGGTTCAATACGAGGTTGGCAAATGCGAAATAAGGATATGCTTGCCTCAGAACGAACGCCGTAGCTCGTTGTAGAGTCCCAAACAGTTCCCCATATTGGGGCATACACATTGTATATATCCCATATTTTTCGGTTTGTAAATCCAATCTTATATCCCACTGGATTCTCACCTCTTGCAACCCTTAAAGCCCTCACAGCCAAGGCATCTTGATAAGCCTTCGAGGCCGGGTACTGGCTATTTAAATCTAAGGAATTAGGCCAGCATTGACCAGAATCGTAATGAAGCAATAATTCATTTGGATTCATCATTGTGGCCCTGCTGCTTGGTGGGAAAGTAATTTCTATTATAGTTGCCTAAAATGGACCGACAAAACTATATACTATATACAGCTTGTGCGATTTATTTCACCCTTTATAAACAGGAATCTAAATGAAATACACCAAACTTCAATTGAAACTAGGAATGCTTTTCATAAGCTTGCTCCCCGTTTTTTCATATGCACATCCAGGACATACTGAATCATACAATTTATTCAGTGGATTGGTACACCCCTTTAGCGGACTAGATCATTTTTTGGTTATTTTATTGGTTGGATTTTGGAGCGTTTTAGCATTCAAGAAACCTGCAACTGGACCTATTTCCTTTGTTCTAGGAATGTCCATTGGAGCTGTAGCTGGTTTATTCTTAACCACGACATCATCATTAGAATTTGCAATCTCAGCGAGCGTTTTCACAACAGGTATTTTATTATCGACAAACCGCAAATTCTCTGAGGTTTTAGGGTTGCTATTACTAACCTCATTTGGAATCGTACACGGACTTGCCCATACTGTAAATTTGCCAGTGATTAATGGTTCCGACTTAAACAACACAGCACTAGACCTCCTTGGGCTTTTGTTTAGCACTGCATTGCTTCATTTTGTTGGTATCTTCTTTGCAATGAAAGTTGATACTGCAAATCCAATTGTCAGAAAACTTATTGGCATTCCAACCTATTTATATGGCAGTTTTTTGCTAGTTCAATTAGCGATGAATTAGTCTTAAAACCCGAGACTCCTAAGTCTTCTATTTCTTGCTAATCATATGCACACTCAAGCGCAAACGACTTAAGAATTCGTGAGTGATTGTTATCGCTGAAAAAATTAAGGATTAAACTCCACAATACTCGATGACAAATTACAAAAGGGCGGAATTGATTCGAATTTGAAATAACTCTAGAGTGCAGCTTCACCGTCCTCGCCAGTACGAATTCGATAAGCACGCTCTAAATTTATGACGAAAATCTTCCCGTCACCAATTTTAGAAGTGCGGGCATTATCAATAATAGTTTGTATAACTTTTTCTATGAGGTCATCCCTAACAGCGAGCTCAATTTTCACCTTGGGAACCCAGTCATAAAAATATTCAGCACCTCGGTAAATTTCAGTCCTCCCTTTTTGACGACCAAATCCCTCTACATTAGATACAGTAATTCCATTTTGTCCGATGGAAGTTAAGCCATTTCGGACATCATCTAATTTATGAGGTTTAATAATGGCTACTATAAGCTTCATCTTCGGTTTAGACAACACTATGAGTCATGGATCTTAGCACGGGATAGATTTGGGATGCCCATTTTTTCCCACTAAAAACACCGTAATGTCCTACTCCTGCTTGGAGGTGATGCGTTTTCATATAGGTTGGTATTTTTGAACACAAATCTTGAGCCGCTAAGGTTTGACCTATTCCACAAATGTCGTCCCTTTCACCCTCTACGGTTAACAAAAAGGTTTTTCTGATACTACTAGGACTAATGGTGCGCCCTTTAAATGTCATTTCTCCTTTTGGGAGTTGGTGTTTTTGAAAAACGTTTTCTACAGTTTCTAAATAAAAGTCTGCTGACAAATCCATTATTGCAAAATATTCCTTGTAAAAATCACGGATCAAATCGGCTCGCTCATCTTCACCTTTAATTCTATGATCCAAAAGATCTTTGAAGGACTTTTTATGGCGTTCTAAGTTCATATTCAGAAAAGCCATCAATTGCAAGAACCCGGGATAAACCATTCGACCCGAACCCGCAAATTGCAAAGGAACGGTACCAATCAAATTTTGTCTGAACCAACTAATTGGTTTACTCATTGCGAGTTGATTCACCACCGTAGGATTGATCCTAGTGTCTATAGGACCGGCCATTAAAATTAGGCTAGCAGGCGCATATTCAGCCTTATCTTCAGAAAGAATACTTGCAGCAGCCAGACAGGCAACTGTTGGCTGACAAACCCCCATCAGATGGATACCAGCACCCAAGAAATCTAGGCAATCAATAATCGTTTGAATATAAGTATCTAAACTAAATTCGCCCTTTGATAATGGAATGTCTCGAATATTTAGCCAATCTGTTATGTAGACATCATGATCTTGCACAAGAGTCTCAATTGTGCCTCTTAGCAATGTTGCAAAATGTCCAGACATTGGAGCAACTAAGAGTATTCGAGGCAAAACCGCATCTGTATTTTTCTTAAACCGTAATAGCCTGCAAAAACTTAATTCTAGAGCATTCGATTGATTGACATGAACTCTTGAACCATCGCTAGCAGCTATAGCGTCAATGTTAAAGGGTGGACATTTATGAGTAAAACCCATTAACGAGATCTGCTCATAATAAGCGGCCATTTTTCTAATCGGGTTTACTCCTTGGTTGTCGTTCCAAGTTTGGAGCACCGATTGGGCGCCATCTGCAAACAAACGAATTGGGTCGTTCAGATTTGCAACTAACTGATAATTTTGATAGATCATCTTTTTAAAAAATTGAAGGCAAGTAGGTTCAGAAACTATGTTGTTACTCGCATAACTTATGCCTACGTGTAGATCCAAATTTGGCAAAAACAGTGGCACGCAAATTGCAGTTAGTTGAGCTAGCTAAATTACACAAAGTGGCTCATGTCTAAAACAACGCTCTCTATTAGCAGCAAGAACTACTCATCTTGGTCATTGAGAGGTTGGTTGATGGTCAAAATGTCCGGCCTAGACTTCGATGAAATCAGCGTTGCCACTGACAGTGCCGATGCAAGAGCAGAATTACTCCTTTTATCACCATCTATATTAGTTCCTTGCCTGTCTCACGGCAAGGTTAGGGTTTGGGACACACTTGCGATAGGCGAGTATTTGAACGAAATCGCACCAAAAGCAAACCTACTTCCGTCCAATCAGGTGCACCGCGCACATTGTCGTGCGATTTGCGGTGAGATGCATTCTGGATTTTCTGCACTTCGTTCCTCCTTACCCATGAATATTAAAACAAAAATGA
The DNA here is from genome assembly GCA_903896615.1 of uncultured Burkholderiales bacterium. Classification (GTDB taxonomy): domain Bacteria; phylum Pseudomonadota; class Gammaproteobacteria; order Burkholderiales; family Burkholderiaceae_C; genus Limnohabitans. Next base: position 58,853 of record CAITYM010000172.1, on the reverse strand, counting down.
AGGGATTTAAGGTATGGTCAAAAGCCCAATTAGACATTGACCGCATCGCCGAGATTTGGAAAGACTGTCTCTTAACCTATAAGGGACCTTATTTATTTGGCAAGCATATGACTATTGCTGATGCTATGTACGCACCAGTAGTTATGCGGTTTTTATCTTACGGGATCAGCTTAACACCCGCCTGTATGAAGTATTGTGAGCAAATAATTGCTACCCCCCATATGAGAGAGTGGATTAAAGCAGCCCAGGCAGAGCCTGATGATATTGAAGAACTAGAAGTGGAGTTTTAATTATGAGTGAAATCACAACGTTTTCAAGTGACACAGAATTTTCTCACGTCAAAAAGGAAGACACTAAGTTTCTAAAAGGCGGTTTAAGAGACTTTTTCTTATACAAAGACCTCGGTGTTGCGAAGTCAACGAAGGGAAAGGTAATTGCCCATATTGCTAAAGCTAATCTACCCCCTGAGGACGGAACGGGATGGCATTACCATGTAGCAGAATTTCAAATCGTATACATGTTAAAAGGTTGGGCAAGGTTTATGTATGAGGACAAAGTAACCTTAGTTGCCGAGGGGGACTGTGTTCATCAACGTCCTGGAATAGTTCATTACCTCTTTGATTACTCACCTGATATGGAGTATTTAGAGATAGTGGGTCCAGCAGATTTTGAATCCGTTCCAGTAGAGGGTCCCTGCGCAGTTCCAAGCGTTACACCTTGGGTTTAAATGAATAAGTCCATTCAATCTAGCTTTTCACGACTTTTATTCACTCAATTTATTGAACGTAACTAAGGTGCCTCCTTACGATTTTAAGTTGGGCAACTCAAGCGTGTCTTATTTAAATCATTTGAAAACCACAGCTTGAATATAAATCCCTGTACTTCGAATCGTTTAAATAATGAAACAAAGCCTTACAAATGTGCGATTTGTTTGAAGAAGCATGCACACAAAGAGAAAAGGGGGTTAACAATTGAACATCGGGGGGGAGCGGCGATAGTAACTTTGCACCAGGCACTAACAATATTTCTGGAATTTGCTGGAATCCAATATCACCCTCCCCTCGCTCAATTCCTTTTGCAACAAGTCCAGAAATTATTTTTATTTTATTTTTAATTTCACTTCGAATCTGCAGTTGATCAATGACTGTTTCCATATGATCCCCGCTGGGTCCAGTCGCATAGATTATTGTATTTGCAGCAAGAAGAATTTCTTTTAGCTCCTGGGCATTTTTAGGCGCTTTTAAATTTGAGCTCATAGGCACTGCAATGCCAATACCGGACTGCACTACTGGCGTAAATCCATCAGCGACCAAAATCCCATCAGACGTGAATTTTTGTATAGGTTTGGTCGGATAAAAAACGAAATCAACCTTATTCCCTTTACTTAAAAGTACAGTAATATCAGCGGAGGGTAGTAGGTCAAATTGCACTTTAAAGTCAGTTTCAGACTCAAAATCTTTGACTATTTTGCTAGCACCTTCAAGTGCTATTGATGCCAATCCTTTAATAACATTTGCATCATTTTCTATTTCATAATTTGACATCTGGATGCTTAACCTTTTTTCAATTTTAAAAAATTTATTATCTTCTAAAATAAAATACAAAAATCTGGTGTTTTCACCCATCCACAAAGGAAAACTCTTAGCTGTAGATCAATTAGTTTAACTGACCAAATCAATGAGCACCGCGCACTTACCTTTACGGCAATTCTATGCAAAACTCTAGTACCTTACCTCTATTCAAACACCCTCCTTTTCTACTTTTTTTTGCTGCTAGTGGTTTCTCGGAATTAGCTTATCAAATTGCCTTTGTAGCAATCGGATGGCAGGTTTATGCACTCTCAGGTAGCGCACTTGATTTAGGCTTAATTGGATTGATTCAATTCCTCCCATCCGTACTTCTGGTTTTTGTGGTTGGACACGCGGCCGATAAATATTCGCGCCGTCCCCTTGTTCAAATTTGCCAGTTGGTGGAGGCGGCTACAGCGCTTTACCTAACGATTGGAAGTTTTGCAGGCTGGTTGAGCGTAACTCACATATATATGGCCGTTGTTATTTTGGGGGTAGCCATGGCCTTTGAGGGGCCCGCAGCATCAGCACTCTTGCCAGCAGTTGTACCCAAAGGACATCTAAAAGAAGGAACAACAGTAAGTTCTGCAATATACCAAATGGGCGCTATCAGTGGGCCCGCTATTGGAGGGTTGGCTTTTGCTGTGTCTCCCACCCTGCCCTTCATGATGATGACCATTTTATGGGTAGTGTCCGCGTTTTTTAATCAAGGAATTACAACAAAGGATAGCGCTGTGGACTCTGAATCCCCCAGCTCTGATAGTTTGTTTGCAGGCTTTAAATTTATTCAAAGTAATCCTGCAATTTTAGGAACTCTATCTCTTGATCTTTTTGCAGTTCTACTTGGAGGTGCAACAACTTTGTTACCCATCTATGCAAGAGACATTTTGCAAACTGGCCCGCTAGGACTTGGTCTTTTGAGGAGCGCTCCTGCGCTTGGTGCACTGATCATGACTATTTACATAAGCCACCACCCGTTAAATAAAGCAGTTGGTCTTAAGATGTTCCAATCGGTCATAATATTTGGTGTAGCTACCGTTGTGTTTGCTTTCTCAAACCTAATGTGGCTGTCGCTAATTTCCCTATTTGTGATGGGAGCTGTTGATATGGTCAGCGTGATTATCAGATCCTCCCTAGTTCAGCTTTCTACGCCAGATGATATGAGAGGCAGAGTAAACGCAGTAAATTTTCTTTTCATAAATACATCTAATCAATTAGGTGGGTTTGAGAGCGGTATCACAGCCGCCTTATTTGGAGCTGTTCCTGCAGTCGCGTTAGGTGGATTAGGTACGGTTTTAGTGGCTCTCATTTGGATGAAACTGTTTCCGAATCTCAAAGCTATTGATAAACTTGAATGAAATCAATTAAGAATATTACCTCCGAATGAACTATCCTTTTTCTTCAAAAATCGGCCTTGGAACCTGGAGGATGGGTGAGTCAGATCAAAGCCAGAAAAGTGAACTAAAGGCCATCGAATATGCCCTATCCATCGGTTATCGTTTAATTGATACTGCAGAAATGTATGCCAAGGGGAATGCAGAACGTTTGATCGGAAAAGCATTAAAAAACATAGGAGGAAATCTGAGAAGCTCCATCACAATTGTCAGCAAAGTGTTACCTCATCATGCAAGCAAAAATGGAGTGATTACAGCCTGTGAAGGCTCGCTAAAAAGGTTGGGATGTGACTACATAGACATGTACCTTTTGCACTGGATGGGTCCCTACCCCTTCCAAGAAACTCTTGAGGGGTTGCAATTACTGAAAGAGAAAGGACTTATAAAAAACCACGGGGTGAGTAATTTTGATCAGGCAGCTCTCAAAAAATGGTTGGAGACAGAAAAGTCTATGGATTTAGCTGAGCAAAACTCGACAGTCACAAATCAAGTTTATTACGCCTTAAGCGCGCGCGGCGCTGAATTTGATTTAATTCCAACGCTTATTGAGCGAAACATCTCGTTGATGGCATATTCACCTCTTGGCGGTGGGGAACTTGCAAAACATAAAGGGCTTCAATCAATTGCGAAACCATTGGGGTTAAGTGCCGCCCAACTTGCTTTGGCATGGGTTATAAGACAACCTAATACGGTTGCTATTCCAAAATCAGTGTCAATATCTAAAATTTTTGATAATTGGGCCTGCACAGATTTGATTTTAAGCAAAGACACCCTGGGCGATTTGGATCAACTATTTGCACCCCCACTGGCTAAAGTGCCCTTAGCTGTGATTTAAGAAAGACTGTTTTACGCACACCAAAAGAGGCCAAAAACCAAAGAGCCCGAGTTAACGGATAATAGGGCTCAATAAAGTAGCTTAACCTATGGTTAACCTAAGACTATCTTACTATGCCCTTAACAACAGCTAATCTAAACGCACTTCCCTACTGGCTTTCGCCATTGAAATTTAAAGTGTTTCGAACCCTTTGGCTGGTTTGGTTAATTGCCAACATCTGCATGTGGATGAACGATGTGGCTGCAGCTTGGATGATGACATCCCTCACAGATTCCCCGCTATTGATCGCACTGGTACAGACGGCCTCTAATTTGCCCGTCCTTTTACTTGGCGTCCCAAGTGGTGCTCTGGCTGACATATTAAACCGCAAAAAATACTTTGTTGTTACCCAACTTTGGCTTGCAGCTAACGCAACCATCCTGACTTTGCTGATGGTGTTTAATCTTTTAAATGCAGAGTTGCTCCTTTTCTTTACTTTTATGAACGGAATTGGACTAGCGATGCGCTGGCCAGTATTTGCAGTCATCGTTCCTGATCTGGTTAATAGAGAACACCTGGCGCCAGCGCTTACGTTAAACGGCTTAGCCATGAACGCTTCTCGAATTATTGGCCCTTTGATTGCAGGCATCTTAATCGCTAGTCTTGGGAGTCAATATGTTTTTGGCCTCAACATGGTTTTATGCTTGGTCTCAACTTACGTCGTTCTCCAGTGGAAATATCAACACTTTGAGTCCGCTTTGCCAGGTGAACGTTTTTTTGGAGCGATGCGACTAGGCATTCAGTACGTAGGGCAATCCACCCGTATTAGGTTTATTTTGGTCAGAGCATTCTTGTTTTATTTTCAAGCCTCTTGCGTTATTGCGCTTTTACCACTCCTGGCCAAAACTCATTTTCATGGAAATGCAAACACATTTACCCTACTGATGTCCTCTCTTGGGCTTGGTGCGATCATTGCTGGTTCACAACTCCCTAGATTTAGAGATAGTTTTAACAACAACCAGCTCGCAAACTACGGCATCCTCGTTTTATCCCTTAGCTCAATTTGTGTAGTGCTCGTTCCAACTATTTGGGAAGCTGTGCCACTCATGATCATTTACGGAATGTCATGGTTTACGGTTGCAAATTCACTTACCGTTACGGCTCAATTTTCACTACCTAGTTGGATAAGGGCCAGAGCCATGTCCTTTTATCAAATGAGTCTGATGGGCGGGAGCGCTCTAGGGGCCGCCTTTTGGGGGAAAATTGCTGAACATTCTGAAGTCGTAACGAGTGTGCAATTTGCCGCATTATTTGGACTTGCTTCCATGTTCTTCATCGTTCGCCTGGTGATATCTGGTCAAGATGATGAAGATTTATCGCCAGTCTGTCCAATAGAGCGCCCTAACCCCTCGAAACATATTGATCACTTTGAGGGACCTGTCATGATCTCGATCGAATACCACATCGATCCTAAGACCTTGGAGGATTTCAAGAAAATTATGAAGCAAACCAAAGTCGCCAGAATCAAGCAAGGTGCGCTCTCATGGAGTCTGTTCTCGGATGCCGAGAAACCCGGGCAAGTCGTCGAGTACTTTGTTTATGAGACCTGGGCTGATTATTTGAGGCGATTTGATCGATTTACGGCTGCTGATTTGCACCTTCAAGAAGAACGCTTTAAACTCCACATTGATACGGATCCGCCAAAGATCGTACGCAGAATTGCAACTCAACTTAAAAACTAGGGTAAAAAAGGTATGGTGTATGCGAATATCATTAAAAGACTGCTTTTGCAAGCCGCGCTCTCGACAGCAATTACTATTAGTACAACGATGATTGTCAACGTGAACGCTGCCCCAGCAGTCGAAATCAATGTAATGGCCTCCGTTGCCTTTAAGGAACCCTACTTGAAGAGGGTCGCACAGTTTGAAAAAAATGGAATCAAGGTCAAAACAACATGGCTCCCAACAGTAGAGATCGTCAAACACATCATTTCTGCAGATGCAGGTGATTTGGTGATCATTGACAGTAAAAATATCGATGCCTTAACAGCACAAGGCAAACTAAGAGCTGAGAGCAAAATAAATTACCTTAGCTCTGGAATTGGTATAGGCATAGCTAAGGGTGCCAAACGCCCAGTGGTCAATAACAAGGAAGATTTGAAGAACCTGCTACTCAACGTCCACTCTCTAGCTTATTCAACAGGACCGAGTGGTGCATATTTAGTCAGTCTTTTTGATCAAATGGGAATTGCTCAGCAAATCCAATCAAAGACAAAAGTGATTCAAGGCGAGCCTGTTGGAAACGTAGTAAAGCGAGGTGAGGTGGAAATCGGATTCCAGCAAATTCCTGAAATATTGTCGGTTCCTGAGATCGATTTTGCGGGCCCATTGCCTGATGATGTCCAGTACGTCACTACATTCGCATTTTCCGTACCGAGTTCAAAACCCATAACTCCCGAGATAGAAGAGTTAATCAATTGGCTAAAGTCACCCGAATCATTTGCTGACATCAGAGCGCATGGACTAGAGCCCAAATAATTTAATTGTTGTGCAAAATAATTTGCCGCTATGAGTACTGCGTGCTTCCCCAAGCTAAGCTTAAAATTCCATCCATGCAAGCCGATTCAATAGACAAACTTGTGAACCTGCGCATGCCCTACGGGAAGTACAAAGATCGGCTTTTATGTGACTTGCCGGGAAACTACTTAGCATGGTTTGCACGAGAAGGGTTTCCAAACGGGGAGCTTGGCGAATTACTCAAACTGATGTTTGAAATTGACCATAATGACCTGAGATCATTGCTAATACCCTTAAGGAATTAAGGGTTTTAACCCATACTGCTTTCATTAAGTTTGAATGCAAACTAGCCTATCTTAAGACCCGAATAATTGATTCTCCCTGGAATACAATAGAACCGTTTAATCAAAAGTCAGTTGACTAATATAACGAGATTTAAAAAATGATCAACCGCAGAACAATACTTAAATCAATGGCCGGAGCCACTTCAGCAGGAGTGCTTTTTTCAGCTGATCAGAGCGCATTTGCAGCAGATCCTAAAATTCTAAAAATATCTCATCAGTTCCCTGGCGGAACGCTAGACAAAGGGGATTTCAGAGACCGCTTAACTCGGAAATTTGCTCAAGATGTCGAGAAAAAGACCAAGGGTGAATTGAAGTTTGAGATCTATCCGGGCTCCTCACTTATGAAAACAGTGGCTCAATTCTCTGCACTTCGTAAATCGGCGCTTGATTTAACACTTTATCCTCTTGCCTATGCAGGTGGGGAAGTGCAAGAAGTTAACATTGGCCTTATGCCTTGCATGGTTACTTCCTATGAACAAGGTTTTGCTTGGAAAAAAGCAGAAATAGGTCGAGAACTCACTAAATTACTAGAGGCCAAGGGCGTGAAAATTGTGACTTGGATCTGGCAAGCCGGCGGCGTTGTAAGCCGCTCTACTCCCATCGTTAATCCCGATGATGTGAAGGGCTTGAAAATTCGCGGCGGTAGTCGCGAAATGGATCTTATGCTCAAAGGAGCTGGTGGAATCATCTCCAGCGTACCCTCCAATGAGATATACCCAGCAATGCAGACAGGCTCCTTAGACGCTGCCGTCACCTCCTCAACAAGCCTCATTTCCTTCAGACTAGAGGAGATTTCAAAGGCGTTGACAACTGGACGCGGCAAGAGTTTTTGGTATATGTTTGAGCCGCTTCTCATGTCAAAAGGAGTCTATGACTCCCTCAGCAGTTCTCAACAAAAGGCAATTGACGAGGTTGGATTGGAGCTTGAGAGCTTTGCGACAGCTCAGGCAAAAGCAGATGACAGGGAAGTTGCCAATGTTTACAAGTCAACTAATGCAAAAGTATTTGACATGGACGATGCAATCATTGCCAAGTGGAAGAAGGTAGCCCAGGAAACTGCTTGGAGCGACTTCTCGGCCCGCAGCACTGAATGTGATCGTTTCCTAAAACTCGCACAAGCCGTAAGCTAAGCTGCGATCACCCGCCCTTTTTCCTGTGTCTAAGTTGCGCACTTTAGTTGCGCACATCCCTTAGTGCACAACTATTTTGTTTATCCCATCCCATGCTCAAAGTACTTGACTCGTTGATCGTTGCGCTTAATAAGCTAATCGTGCTCTTAAGCACTATCGCCATAGCAATTGCGGGTTGCATTCTCTCTTGGGAAGCAACAGCAAGGTATCTCTTCAAGATCCCAAGTGATTGGCAGGACGAGGTAACTATCTTTTTATTGGTGGGTGCAACTTTCCTATCTTGTGCCTGGGTTCAATACTCAAGGGGCCATATTGGAATTCAAGCTCTTGCTGCGATTTTGAGTCCTCGGATCGATAACGCAAGAAGATTGATAAGTGATGTTCTCTCTTTTTTATTTTGCACATTCTTCACGTGGAAGTCCTGGACCCTCTTGTTGGAGGCAATTGAGGATCACCAAATCTCTGGGTCTGCCTTTGGCGCACCTCTTTGGATTCCCTACAGTTGCATGGCAGTTGGTACATCTCTTCTTGCATTAGTGCTGGTTCTTCAAATCCTGACTGCAACTGCGAAGATGCTCAAGCCCCATTCACCTGTTGGCAGTATTTTTTAATATGACTACCCTTCAAATTGGACTACTTTTCGGTCTCGCAACTCTTACAGTATTATTCTCTGGGATGCCTATTGCATTTGCATTGGGCTCTGTAGCGTCAGTGTTCATGTATTTTTTCATGCCCCATGCCTCCTTAGATACTGTTGCTCAAAATGTTTACGAAGAAATGGCCAGCATTACGCTACTTACTATTCCTTTATTTATACTCAAAGGGGCTGCTATTGGCAAGTCGCGCGCTGGTAAGGATTTGTACTCCGCACTTCACATCTGGCTATCCAAAGTGCCGGGCGGACTTGGAATTGCAGTTACGATAGCATGCGGGCTTTTTGCTGCTATGGCCGGCTCTAGCGCAGCTACTTGCTCAGCAATTGGGAGCTCAGCGATCCCTGAGATGCGCCAACGCGGCTATTCAGCCAGGCTTTGTGCAGGTCTTGTTGCGGCGGGCGGCACTCTCGGTATATTACTACCCCCATCAATTACCCTCATCTTATTTGCTGTAGCTGCGGAGCAGTCTCTTGGAAGACTTTTCCTAGCCGGCATAGTGCCTGGACTTTTACTAGTAGTGTTGTTCGCCCTATACGGTATGTTTAAGTACCGTAGTGAGGTCGGAGAAGCACAAGCGGTTGCCGATCAAGGAGGGGAGCGCGCCAGGATACTTCAAGTAGATCATTACACCCTTAAAGAAAAGTTTGCGGCACTTCCAAAAGTACTTCCTTTTTTAACCCTTCTCCTGGGAGTCATGTTGGCGTTGTACGGAGGGTTTGCAACACCATCGGAAACGGCGGGACTTGGAGCCATACTTGCTCTGATACTGATCGCAGTCGTATACGGGGCCTATAAATTTTCGGATCTGAAACCCATCTTTACGAGCACCCTCTCCGAAGCCACTATGCTGATGATGATCATCGGGATGTCACTTTTGTACTCTTACGTAATGAGTTACCTGCACATAAGCCAGAGTGCAGCCGAGTGGGTGGTTGATCTTCACCTATCGAAATGGACGCTGTTCATGGCCATTTCTGCCTTAGTTGTCATCCTTGGATTCTTCCTGCCCCCGGTAAGTATCATTTTAATGACCGCACCCATCATATTACCGCCCCTTAGAGCGCAAGGATTTGATTTGATTTGGTTTGGCGTTGTAATGTCAGTAATTATGGAGATGGGACTGATTCATCCACCTGTTGGACTAAACATCTTTGTAATCAATAACATTGCACCTGATATCCCCCTTAAAGAGGTGGTCTGGGGAACACTCCCATTTGTTTTTCTAATTATGTTCGCGGTTTTCCTTTTATGCGTATTCCCTAATCTAGTGCTCTCAATGCCTGATTATTTTTTTGGTGCTGCGACTTCAAGGACTAGCTAACACAGGCGAGCTGCCTTTATTGAAATATTTCATCGATTTCAAATGCTTAAAGGCCCAAGATTTTTTATCATCATTTATTGGGCACTTTGGATTGCGTACTTAGGCAGCACCCCACTAAGTCTTGCACAAGAACTAAGTCAATACTACGATGCACACGAGGTTGATAGGACCGCGTATTTTCTGATTACGGATGAAAATAAGGAGAAGTTTCAAAAAATAATCAAAGAAGGTAAAGGTATTGGACGACTATGGCAATGCGGGAAAAATGCATTCCTTTTCTACGATGGATGGGTCTTTGTTGGCTCCAAAAAGGACGGCAGTGACTTAGGAGTCAAACCGTATAACTTAGTATCCATCTATTATGTAAAGTATGATCTCATTCGATTTGAATTTAGGGGCCTACCCTTTTTAAACCGATTTGAGTTGAACACTACTACAAACAAACTTACGACCAATCGGCCTATGTTTCATACATCTGAAACACAGGACTGCAGCCTAATTCATTAGCCGATTTAAGTTGAAGTTTGAAATAAATACTTAATTAATCGATCTATAGGGGTAAGTACTTCAAATAAGGTATTAAAACCGAGTACTATCCAAGGGCATTTAGATATAAACGTATAAAAATATTTGCAAATTGCGTTTGCAATTTAATTCAAAGTTTTTCAGTGTAAGACTTAGGTTGAATTTCAATATTTCACTCGACCCTCTTAGGAAAAACTATGGAACTCATGATTTATATGGTGCTCACAGCAGCCTCTGGTGCATTTTGCGCTTGGTATGCTAACAAAAACGGAGATTCATTTGGTGAGTGGTTAGCTCTTGGACTCATTTACCCACCCTTTGTAAGTATTCCAGCAGTTCTCTTTTGCGTCATTAAAAACCCAAAAAACAACTGAAAAGCGAATTAGCTCAGGCCCAGTAAATTACGGGCTTCATTTGAACTCGCGAGTTCCCCGCCTAAATCCTTAACGATGCGGTGTGCTCGCTCCACAAGCTGCGCGTTTGTCTGGCACAGTACACCTTTTTCCAAAAATATATTGTCCTCCATTCCTACACGAACATGCCCACCGAGAAGCCAGGACTGAGCAACAATCGGAAACTCTGCCCGACCAATACCGAAAGCAGCCCATTTAGCGCCCAGAGGTAATTGATCACGCAAGTATAAAAGTGTTGCAGGATCCGTATTAAGTCCGTATTTAACGCCCATCACAAAAGTAAATAGACCAGGCCCATCAAGCGCGCCTTCCTTGATCAAATCTTTTGCTAAATTTAAATCTCCAGTATCAAATATCTCGATCTCAGGCATAACCCCTGCGTCTCGAATGACCTTGGCCATCTTTCTTACATTATTTGGGGTATTGATAACTACATCAGGACCAGAATTCATAGTATTTAGGTCAAGAGTAGAAATATCGGGCCTTAACTTAGCGATATGCTCAACACGCTTTAAAGGATGGCAAAGAGTTGTCCCTGGAGCAAAAACTTTGGGATCATCCTCGGAAGGAACAAAACGACCACCTGGACCGGTTGTGAGGTTAATGATCAGTTCTTTATTTTGAGCCTTGATCAAATGCATCACCTCTGCATAATGATCTATCTCCATTGATGGCTTACCCGTCAATGGATCTCGAACATGAATATGTACGACTGCTGCGCCCGCATCTGCTGCACCTAAACAGGAGTCAGCAATTTGCTTTGGAGTGATGGGCAAGTAAGGCGTCATCTCCGGTTTGGTTAGATTACCAGTTACAGCACATGTTAGGATTGTTTTAGTCATTGGGGGAAGTATCCTCACTCATCGTCTATTAAATAGTGGTAAATTCTACATTGGTCAACGCTGTAGGCAATCCAAGAAACGCCGTATTGACATACGCTCATTAAACCATCAAGATTTCCCGTGCATACTCACATGCGCACCCGCATCTGGTTTTAGTTTTAGATAACCAATCAGGAAAACAAATATTGCGACCCCAACGGCCACAAAAGCCAGTGAAAAATCCGACTGCGTTGCTTTATCGTGTTTATCCAAAAACATGGTGGTGTGCACCACTAATGCCCCAAGCGCAATACCTACGCCAAAACACAATTGAGATACTGTACTAAATAGAGTATTTGCAGCACTCATTTTATTTTCGGGAACATCTACAAATGCCATGACCTGAAAACAAGTAAACTGCATTGAGCGACTTAACCCATAGACAATCATGACAAGTGTGATGACCCAAACACTTGCTTGGGCGCTTAGACTTGCACATAAAACCGCAGCCAAGGCGCAAATCATACCGTTATAAATTAGAACGTTACGAAATCCAAACTTCTTGAGAATCGAGGATGTCAAAGGTTTAAGTCCCAAATTTCCTAAAGCCGCCCCCAGGAACAAAAGTCCTGATACAAAGGAAGAATAACCAAAAGCAACTTGAAACATAAGAGGCGCCAAAAAAGGTGTAACACCAATCAAAGCGCGATTCATGGAACCATAAAAGAACGTCGTAGAGAATGTTTGAATCTTCAGAATTGAAAAATCCAATAACGGATGCTCGGTACGCATACAGTGCGCGTAAGCCAATACTCCGAGCAAAAGACTAAGCAAACAATAACCAAATGAATCAGTATTAATTTGTTCTTGTCCAATTTTCTCGAGTCCAATCAGCATAGTGGCCAAACACCCACCAATCAATAGAAACCCAATCCAGTCCAAAGGTTTTTTGATGTCTGAAACCTGATTTTGAATGTATCTTCTGACACAGTAAAGTCCAATTATGCCCAAAGGAACGTTTAAAAAAAATATCCAGCGCCACGTAAAATAACTGGTTATAAATCCTCCCAGTGGTGGCCCAATAATTGGGGCAACCAATCCCGGCCACGTAATAAAAGCAACGGTTTTAATAAGCTCGTGCTTGGGAGTCGTTCGCAACACGACCAACCTACCCACTGGAACCATAAGCGCACCACCCAGCCCTTGAAGCATCCTGGCCAAGATAAATTGCTGGTAACTGGTACAAAATCCACAAAGAATTGATGAAAGCGTGAAGACAGCAATGGCTGAGCCAAAAACCAACTGAGAACCAAAGCGATCAGCTACCCATCCACTCACTGGTATGAAGATAGCAATTGTTACCAAGTACGCGGTTAAGCCAGCACTCATATCAACCGCATTAACCCCCAAAGAATCCGCAATCTGGGGTAAGGCTGTGGCAATGATAGTACCGTCCAAATTTTCCATAAAAAAAGACGTTGCCACAATCAGTGGGACTGCCATCATGCTTAAATTTTTGATAAACGTAGGAATAATAGACTCTTTTAAATATTTAGCTTTGAAGGGAAATTAAGATTGGATCCGTTGATTAGACCCCTGTTATTTAACAGGGTGAACAAACTTTAAGTTACAAAGTGCTCTAGATGGAGAAGTTCTAAACGTACTTGTTATTGTATCGCTGCTTCATGAAGCAAATCAATACAACACAAAGTGAATCAGCCGATTTGTAACCTACTGCAACTTAGGATGGCTAATTACAGGGACAGAGTTAAGTAACATTTAGCGGACTGCTCTTGCAAATCGAAGTTCTAGACTTGTAGCAAACCAAGACAGTGGAAAACAAATCATAAAATAAATAAGTGCGACAAAGGAAAAAACAAGAAAGGGTTTAAAAGTAACATTCGATATCATCGTCCCAGCTTTGGTAAGTTCTACGAATCCGATCACTGAAGTCAGCGCAGTAGCCTTGATAACCTGTACTAAAAACCCTACCGTCGGCGCAACTGCTAAACGGTATACCTGTGGAAATACGATGAACTTTAATTGTTGAGTGAATGTTAACCCAAGGCTTTGCCCTGCAAACCATTGCCCCTTTGGTACTGAGCGAACACAACCCATCCAAATTTCGCATAAATACGCGGCCGTATAAAGGATCAGCGCAAACGATGCAGATAGCCATACAGAGGTCTCAACTCCTATCAGTGCCAAACCAAAGTAGCATAAAAAGAGTTGCATTAAAAGTGGCGTTCCTTGAAACAGTTCCACAAAAATGATTATCGCTTTGTTAATTAAACCATAATTAACAAGCCTTAATACCAAAAGGGTGAAGGCAACCGTTGCCCCACCTAACATCGCAATAGCTGATAGTACGAGCGTCCATCGCGCAGCAAAAAGTAGATTTCGACTGATATCCCAGACACTAAACTCAACCATTGCGTATCAAGCCTTTAAATATGAAATTTTCAGCAATCAAATTTAAAAACCAACGCACAAAAATTGATAGACATAGATAAATTAGTGCGGCAATCATAAAAGCCTCAAAAGCCCTGAAATTTCTACTTTGTATCAAGTTAGCTGCATAAGATAACTCTTCAGTCGAGATCTGGCCACAAACCGCAGAACCCAGCATCACAATAATAATTTGAGCAACCAGTGCTGGCCAAACTCTAAATAAAGCAGGCGGTAAAACGATATACATAAAGACCTGGAGCGGGCTAAGACCCAAGCTCTCACCTGCTTGGATTTGAGCAGGTGAGGTTGACTCAATACCTGCACGAAGTATCTCAGTTGAATAAGCGCTTAAATTAATAACCATCGCTAAAACGGACGACTCCTCAGCGCTAAGCCTAATACCGAGTTGTGGTAGGCCAAAAAAAACAAAAAAGAGTTGAACAATAAACGGCGTATTACGTATTAATTCAACATAGATCTTTATAACACCATTCAAAAAAAGCTTATTTCGAGTACGCAACCAAGCAAACGCCAAACCCGAAAAAACACCTAAAACTGAGCTAATCGTAGTCAGTCCAATCGTCCAAAGAATACCTCTAAGTAAAATTGGCCATTCAGATAAAACCGATAAAAAATCGAACTGTACGCTCATAAAAGTGAATTTTTTAAATTACTTTTTAAGCATCAATCAGGTAAATCGCCAGTTGAACGTGAAAGCCATTTTTGCGAAAGCTTCTCCAATTCTCCGGATTTATGAGCAGCCGTTATCACTTCATTTACCTTTACCCTTAGTGAGTCCTCCCCTTTTGCAACTCCTATAAAGCAAGGTGAGTCTTTAATAAGTAGCTTGAACTCAGCATTAGTTTGAGGATTTTTTTGAATCATAGTGGCAGCAACTGAAGCGCCTGTGGCAACGACCTGCACCTGCCCAGCCACAAAAGCAGCTACGGTTGCACTATTGTCCTCAAACCTCTTAATTAAAGCTGTAGGCGGTGCAAGTTTAGTGAGTTCTGTATCCTCTAGTGATCCTCTAGTTGCAGCAATCGTTTTACCAGCTAAATCGCCAAATGTTTTGATAGGAAGTGTTTTTGGCGCAAACACAGCTTGGTAATAGGGTGCGTAGGCATGCGTAAAGTCAATTACCTTTTCACGCTCAGCGGTCTTTCCCAAAGTTGAAATGACAAGGTCAACCTTTTTAGTTTGTAAGTATGCTACTCGGTTAGGGCTTGAAACGGGGACCAATTCAACTTTAACACCCATTTTCTGGCCAATCAGTTGAGCCATATCTACATCAAGTCCTTGGGCCTGAAGATCAATTCCAACGAATCCATAGGGCGGAAAATCTGTGGGAATCGCAATCTTGATTGTCTTTGACTTTTGAACCGTTTCCAAGGCATTTTGCGCGTAAACAGTTGGAATTAAAAAATGAAATATGCAAGCCGTTAAACTAAGAACAAATAGTTTGAATAATAATTTTATAAAACTTACTAATTTGAATTTCGTATGCATATTGATTCCTCTTTTATCACGTCAACAATTAAAAGTTCAGCCTGATAAACCTATTATTGCTTATTTTTTGAATATTCTTATTTTTAATGGATTAAAAATCCAATACATCGCCACTTTATTAGGCACCAAAATATGGCATTTTCTGAATCCTGGAATCTATAGCTTGAAAAATGATTATCGTTTATCAACTACATCTAAGTTATATTTGTTGGTCCCAAGGATAATTAATAAATTCCTTTAATTAAGTACTCAAAAGCTAAAGTCAATGAGTGTTCAATTAGAGAAATGCTTCAACCTAAGACCATCCCGTTTAGCAGCGCGCTGTTCGAGGCTGAAAATGAAATGTACGTTATTTGGGATAGGATTATTTCAACAAAAACCTACTGCGTAAGTAGGTTTCCAACAAGGAGCCTTGAGCACGCTGACTTGCTACCGAGTATGTAAGACTTCAGCCTGTGTCAATTTTGGACATTCCCCGTAGCTTGGCGCAGGTCTGTAGTGGCTTCAACATCTTTTTGCTGGGTAGCCTTATCAACTGCTTCAATCTCGATTTTTTTTGAAAATCAAATCAAACCGCCTTTCAGATGGTAGTAGGATTAATGGTGATAATTTAAGAAGTTTCAATAGGTGTAGTTAAAAGTCCACTCCAATCTTTGACGGTATTTTTTATGAGTTCTAGGACAATTTTGCTCGCTTGGGTTAAGTGTCCCTGCTTTGGATAGGCAAGGGTTACATACCTTTTCAGATCAGGACTAATTATTTTGGATGCCTGAAGCCGCTTGGTGCGTAGTTCATCATTAATTGAAAATGGGCCAAGCAAGGCGTAAATATTGGGATTTGAGGCAATAATTTCTTTTTGCACCTTTAATGAATCTGCTTCAACTTCAGCGACGAGATTGAATCCCTTACTTTTTGCAGTTTCATCCAAAATAGAGCGCCAATGTGAGGGACGCCTAGGTAATACAAGGGGTAGCCCCTGTAATTTTTTAAAATCAATCGTTTCTGGATGCGTTAGGGATAGGCCGGGACAAGACACGAGATAAGTACTTGCAGTTGATAGAAGAATTTCATCATCTCCAGTGGGCTTCTCATATCGAAATAATATAGCCATATCAACGCTATTTGTCTCTAACATTGAATCGAGCTCACTACCCTGACCCTCACGGATATTTAGCTTTATTTTTGGATGATCATGACGCAAACTATTGAAAATATTTGTCATCAATGGATGCGCCGCAGAGGGTAGAACCCCAATCTTGACCTCCCCCATAGGAATATTGGATGCGTTTTGTATATCTGCAAATAGTTGATCGCTGTCTTTCAGCCAGTCCTTAACGCGCTGATGAACGTGCAAGCCAAACTCTGTCAACACCACCCCCCTGCCAGTTCGGTGAAAAAGCGCACCCCCACACATACTTTCAAGTTCATTAATCTGCCGGCTTATGTTGGACTGCACGGTATTGCGTTGTACGGCAACTCTTGTAAAGCTGCCCAATTCAGCAACCTCAAGAAATAAACGGAATTCATTAATTTGCATAGCCATCAATGATATCTCATTTATGGCATATCTGAAATCTTAGAATTCAATCTATACAGATGGGTGGTTAATGCATAAACTTATGAAAATTATTTAAAACCATGCCAGAGTGATGCAATACAGATAGGGAAGATTATGAGCTTTGTGAGTTTTGAAAATAAAGGTACACCAACTTATGGCATTTGGAGAGACGAGAACAACTGGATCCAAGTTCCAGAGTCATTTCAAGCGAATTACCTAGATCTTAGGTCAGTCATCGCGGAAGATAAATTAGAGGAGTTAGAAGCTCTCACAATGAAGAGTGGCAAGCACCTAAATGCTTCCCACACTAAATTACTCCCTGTAATACCTAATCCAAGCAAAATATTTTGTGTTGGATTGAATTACAAATCGCACGTTGCGGAAACTAAACGTACAGATAGTGAATATCCCGCAATTTTTACTCGGTTTACAGATAGTTTGACTGCACATAACGCACCATTAATTCATCCCAAAGAGACCAAGCGATTCGATTTTGAAGGTGAGTTGGCAGTAATTATTGGTAAAAGTGGGCGTAATATCAAGCAAGCACAAGCATATGACCATGTTGCTGGATATACATGCTTTAACGACGGGAGCGCACGCGATTGGCAACGACATACTCATCAGTGGATACCTGGTAAAAACTTTCCCCAAACTGGACCCTTAGGCCCATTCATGGCAACTACTAAAGAAATTCCTGATGTAAATAAACTTGTACTAGAGTCAAGACTGAATGGGCAAGTGATGCAGCATGCTGCACTTGCTGATTTGATTTTTACTTTACCTGTAATTATTGAATACATATCTGGTTTCACGACTTTATCACCAGGTGACGTTATTGCTACCGGTACTCCTGGTGGAGTTGGGGACCGTCGTGAGCCGCCTATATATATGAAAGCAGGTGATGTAATTGAAGTAGAAATCACGGGATTAGGCACCTTGAGAAATGTTGTAACCAATGCAATTTAGAGATAAAAAGGAAAATTGAATGACAAAATCGGAAAATACACTACGGATCGCGGTTGATATTGGGGGCACTTTTACGGATCTTGCGTGTTTTGATGAATACACTGGCGCAATTTCATTTGGAAAGGCTTTATCTACCCATGGAGAATTAGTCAACGGCATTCAAAACACGCTGGACAGCGCTGGAATTGACTTGAGCAATGGCAATTTGTTTTTACATGGCTCAACCATCGCAATAAATACCTTGCTAGAGCGCACTGGTGCTAAAACTGCCTTATTGATTACAGAGGGATTTCGTGATATTTACGAAATTGGACGCGTAAATCGCCCTGATGCCTATAATTTATTTTTCTCCAAGCACGAGCCACTAGTTCCGCGCTCATTAAGGTACGAGGTATCGGAACGATTGCGAGCAGATGGCTCCCTACATAAACCATTGGATCAAAACGCAGTGCGTGAACTCGCTCGAGAACTACGATCTCAACACATTGAAGCAGTTGCAATCCTGCTTTTGCACTCCTATAGGAATCCGGATCATGAAAAGCGTGTGAAAGAAATATTAAAGGAAGAAATTCCAGGCGCATTTGTTACAGCTTCTCATGAATTGTCACAAGAGTATCGGGAATTTGAACGCGTATCCACTGCAGTTGCTAATTCTTACGTAGGCCCAAGGGTTTCTGAGTATTTGGGTGAATTAGAGAATCACTTAAGCGATAAAGGGTTTTCTGGGGATTTCTATGCAGTGCAATCCACTGGTGGCTTATTTCCCGTCGAACATGCAAGACGCGATTGTGTCCGAATGCTGGAGTCTGGTCCTGCAGCTGGGGTCATTGGTGCACAGGCAATATGTGCTCAATTAGGTATGCCTGATTCAATAGCTTTTGATATGGGGGGCACGACCGCAAAAGCTGGGGTGATAAGTAAAGGCAGACCATTAACCACTGGAAGTGCGTTAATTGGTGGGTATGAAAAGGCGTTGCCGATTCAAATTCCAATGATGGATATTTTTGAGGTGGGAACTGGGGGTGGATCTATTGCTAGGGTCGAACTTGGCAACTCATTACGAGTCGGTCCGCAATCATCTGGCAGCATGCCGGGACCGGTTTGCTACGGGCGGGACGGAACTGAGCCTACAGTAACTGATGCAAACTTAATCCTAGGTAGATTGGATGAACATAACTTTCTCGGTGGGGAGATGCCGCTTTATTTAGATCGCGCTAAAAAAGCGATGGAAGACAAGATTGCAAAACCATTAAGTTTAGATTTGACCAAAGCTGCTGACGGTATTTTAAGAATAGCAGTTACTCAGATGTCACACGCAGTCAAGGCCGTCACGACAGAGCGAGGCTTAGATGCGGGCAGCTTTACCATGGTTGTTTATGGTGGGGCTGGGCCTCTTCATGCATCTGCAATTGCACGTGAAATTGGTATAAGAAAGGTACTGATTCCTCACGCTCCAGGATATTTTTCTGCTTATGGTATGTTATTTAGTGATTTACGTTATGACTATGTACGCTCGGTATTTCGACGATTAGAGAGTTTGTCATTTGACGAAATCGAGGCCTATTACAAGGAAATGGAAGATGAAGGGCGAGCAGCACTCGGAGCCTCACAAATTCGTCCCGATGAAATAATTTTTGAGCGAGCTGCGGATATGCGCTATGTTGGCCAAGAGCATGCTGTGACGGTTGATTTGCCAAACGAGTTCTTTTTAAGCAAAGACCGATCTGCGATTAAAAATCACTTTGATGAAGTACATAAAGTTCGCTACGGTACCTCGGCTCCAAAGGAGGCAGCGGATATTGTGAGTTTAAGAGTTACAGTGCTGGGACGGATGAAAAAACCACCACGCAACTCTGTAACGCCGGGTAATCAACAACCCTCAGATGAGTCACTGCGTACGCATAAACCCGTCTATTTCCGAAGTGTTGGTGATTTCGTAAAAACACCAGTTTATAGACGCGATTTACTTAAAAGCGGAAATGAATTTCATGGCCCGGCCTTAGTTGAGGAACATGCTTCAACTACGGTTGTTCAGCCAGGCGATACTGTGAAGGTAGACCTGTATGGCAATCTACAAATTTCTATTGGGAGTGACCGCTCATGAATGCTACGCAAATACAAAATCAGAATTCCTCGTCTGTTGATCCAGTGATAGTTGAAATTATTCGTAACGGCTTATTTGCTGTGACTGAGGAGATGAAGAATAATTTAATGCGAACCGCTTATAACCTCATTATTTATGAGGCTCTTGATTTTACCGTGGGGCTCTTCACTAAAGAGGGGGATACGGTGTCAATTGGTCTTGGTCTACCTATGTTCATACGCGGAATGTCTGAGACGGTAAAGTCAAAAATTCGCCACTTTGGATATGAAAATATCAACCCAGGTGACATATTGGTTACAAATGATGCTTACACAACAGGCAGCCATCTAAATCACTTTACTTTTACGATGCCCGTGTTCCATGAAGATGAACTTATAGGATTTACTTGCTGTATGGCACATTGGTTAGATGTGGGAGGCAGCCTTGGACAGATCACAACTGATATTTATTCTGAGGGCATTCAGATTCCAATTGTTAAGTATCAAACTGCTGGGAAGGTCAATCAAGATTTAGTTGATATCATCGCCATGAATGTGCGTATGCCTGAGAGAGCTCTGGGTGATTTGCGCGCTCAAATTACAGCCATAACAACGGGCGAGAGACGTTTTCTTGAATTGGTACAGCGTTACGGCAATCAAGACGTTCAAGCATCGATTCAGCAAATTATGGATGCATCTGAAAGACTAGCTCGTCAAAATACTTTGTCCATCCCGGACGGTGTTTATGAGGCCGAATCTTACATGGACGATGATGGACTTGAAATTGGTAAAAGAATTCCAATTCGCGTTAAAGTGACGGTCAAAGGCGATGAGATGGAAGTTGACTTGTCAGATGTTAGTAAACAAGTCAAAGGTTTTTATAACTCTGGTTTTACAACTGGGATTGCCTGCGCACAGGTTGCTTATAAGTGTTTAACAACACCTACCGACTACCCGGTAAACGACGGAAGCTTTCGCCCCTTGAAAGTGATCATGCCAATGGGCACAGTGATAAGTGCTGAGAGGCCCTACCCGATGCGTGTATGGATGACTTTCCCAATGACAGTTATTGATACAATTTTTAAAGCACTTGCACCTGCAATTCCGCACCGCGCCATAGCAGGACACCATGCTGATTTGGTTTTTCCAAACATTCACGGTATTTCCCCTGAAGATGGTCGCTTATTTATCGTGGGTATTGGCCCTCTTGGTGGGGGCTGGGGAGCAAAGTCCAGCGAAGACGGAGTCTCCGTCACAGTCTGTATTAACGATGGTGATACCCATAACAGTCCAACAGAACAGTTAGAAGCTAAATATCCCGTATTGGTTGAGAGCTATAAAATTCGTGAAGACAGTGCTGGGGCGGGTAAGTACCGAGGTGGGTTAGGAGCGGAGATGGTTGTCCAGGCATTATCTCCATTCTCAGTTACGACTCGTATAGACCGAATGCATTGCAAGCCCTGGGGTTTGGAGGGTGGTGGTGAGGCCGCTGGAAACGGTATAGGCATTAGACGTAAGGGTGAATGGAGTAACGATTTGCCGAATGCAAAGATTTTTAACGTCCGATTAGAACGTGGGGATGCCTACAAAATGTTATCTGGTGGTGGTGGTGGATTTGGAAGTCCTTTAAAGCGTAATGTCGCAGCCGTCGCTCATGATGTACGCGAAGGTTATGTTAGTCGCGAAGCCGGTGAAAAAATATACGGAGTAGTGTTGGATGACAACTTTGAAGTGATGCAATCAGAAACTAATAAACTACGCGCAAATGCAAATAAGTGAATCTTTAGAAATGAAGCCCCATCAAAAGCAAGCAGCTTACTTGTCGAGTCTATGGACTAGGCTATCAGGTCAGCACATTGCCTTGGGATGTTCATGCTCTATGAGTGGGATGAGCGTAACGCTTGAGGACTTTGAGCTTGATATAGCAGATTATTTATGGGCAGAGGGCGAGCGATTAGGTCAAAAGGCTGTCGTTTGCTTTTTACTTCTTCCAGGACCAATCTCTGAGCAAAAAGAGGTAATTCGAGGAATATTAAATCGATTAGAGAATGAGGATGATATAAGTGCTGAAGTGACGGATTGGCTTTTACCTCGGATGACAAAAACTCTTGAATCTTACGCAAAGCTTCACGGCCCCGCACCAGATGCTCTATTGTTTGGTGGTTCATCATCATGGGGTAAAGGATATAGAGAGTGATATTTAATACAAACAAACAAAACTGGATTTCAGTATGAATTTATTTCTAAAAAGTATTTTGTTTTTTTCGTTCTTAGCACAAACGATACTTGCCACCGCGCAAGGGAAATTCCCAGACAGTCCGATTAAATTGATTGTTCCCTTCGCAGCTGGTGGTGGCGTGGATAATGCTGCCCGCTTAATTGCAAGGCAACTACAAAATAACTTAAACGTGACAGTCCTTGTGGAGAATAAACCCGGTGCGAGTGGAACTATTGGCGCAAAATATGTGCAAAATGCACCTTCAGACGGACAAACATTACTTTTCTCAGCCTCTACGCAAGTCCTGACGAAACTAGTAATTGCAAATCCTCCCTATGACCCCATGAATGATTTCTCTTTCATCGCTCGCGTGGGAGAGGCGCCTCTTTTAATGGTAATTGCACCAAATTTACCCCAAACTAAATTGAAAGAAGTCATGGAAGCAGCAAAGCAAAATCCTGATAGCTGGACTGCTGGCCTACCCGCCTTAGGAGCAGCAAGCCACCTGGGTACGCTTATGTTTGCCAGAGAAGGTAACCTGAATTTAACAATGACTGCCTACAAGGGTACTGCACCTGCTTTGACGGATGTTGCAGGAGGGCATAGTCAAATTTTAATTGATTCAATTATCTCATTGCAGTCGCTTGCAAAATCTGGAAAAGTCAAACCTATCATTGTCACTTCCACTAAACGCAGTTCATTAATGCCAAACGTTCCTACTGCAATAGAGAGCGGATACCCTAAGTTTGTTGCGGAATCTTGGTATGGAATTTGGGCGCCCAAAAACACTCCAGACGATCGATTAAGATTTTTAAATAAAGTAACCAACGAGGCAACAAGGGAATTAATGAAATCTGGTGCCTTCGAGCAGATTGGGGTTGAACCTGTAATTGAATCAACAGATGAATTCAAAAAATATTCATTAAAATATTTTGCAACAAATGCTGAACTTTTAAGGGATGCAGGATTCAAACCAGAATGAGAAAAACTAAAAACCAGTGCTCGGAACCTTATAACTCTAGAGGCTACCGAACTAAGTTTAGATTATTCATAATTGGAGCACACGGCACATTATTCAATAAAATTCAAAGTAATTAATTTCTAATCAAACTAAAACATATTCATAATATATTAGGTATATACCCGCAATTTGATGCATCAATCGTTTAAGTAATTGAAATTAAAAATAATATCGATTGACTTTAGCTAAATTAAGTTTTTAAAATGGGTGGGAAAGTTTATTAAAATATACCAATCAACTAAATATTTTTTTACGTCCATATCCTAGCCGTGAAAATTCTCTGCTCTACAGCACTTAAAGCAGCAGTCCTTGAAATTATTCCACTTTACGAAGAGGAAGAAGGGATTACAGTTAATATAACCTTTGGCCCAACTAATGCGTTGATAAAAGAACTAGATAGCTCAATACAAACAGATTTGGTTATATTTACGCAAGATGCAGTTCAAAATTTATTAAATACTACATTATTGCAAGGACCGAGAACAGATATCGCAAGTACAGGAATTGGTGTGGCGATGAAAAAAGGCCTTAAGAAGCCAGACATAGCTCAAATTGATAGCTTTAAGCAGTTTCTATTAGACGCACCCTCACTTGCTTACACATCAGACGGCGTCAGCGGATTGTATGTAGAACAATTGATTTTAAGTTTTAATATGACCGAGGCGTTAGTTGCTAAAACCAAACGTATAAAAGGGGGATTAGCTGCAGAATTAATCATGAAAGGAGATGTACTCTACGCTTTACAAAATATAAGTGAGTTAGCCTCAGTAGATGGAGTTGAGATTATCGGACCGTTGCCAAAAGAAATTCAAAAAGTAACGACCTTCTCAGGCGCAATAGCCTCGCGCTCTAGAAACATGAATCACGCGGTTAATTTCTTAAAGAAAATCGTATCCCCAGAGGCAAGGGCAATATTCAGAATAAAGGGTTTAGACCCCATTGAGATTAAATGACAAAACAAAATTTTCTCAATCATACTGATCCAAAGTGTATTAACTGCACCTATGTTATGCCTTCCCAGACTTCTCCAACCCAATTAAGATGCGGATTGTCCTACTTCAATGCGACTGCATTTATGAGAAAAATACAGCGTATGGAAAACTTCCCCGTTGTAAAGCCGGATAACGCCTGTGAATCATGGAAGCCCATCTAACTCTGCTAAAGTTATCATTTTCTATTTAGATAAACCAGAACTGACCGCTTATTGAGGGGTTTAGGGCAATCCCGCTCCATTTTGCCTCGTTTTGGTGCAAAATGAGACTAAATAATAAACTTAGGAAAGCAGGAAGCTTATCCCGTCCTTACCCCCAGGTACAAAATAAGGTAAAGACAAAGTAACTTGTGTCGACTATAAAGAGCCCTTAAATGGTTGGTTAAACTGTCACGGCGTTCCAAAATTGTATAAGTGGTTAAAGTAGCCCCATGTCAGCATCAAAAATCTCAGATCCTTTAGTATCGGTAACGATTGAAAAGAATAGAGAAAAACTCAGCCTCTACTCTTATGAGCTAGAGGCACTAACTATTACAAATCGAGAAAGTCACAGAAAAATTGACTTTTTGCAAAAAAATCTACTTGGTATCGAGTCTGAACTCCAAATTCTCACAGATCGTAAGAATAATATTATTAAGGAATTGAATTCCGCAAAAGTAACCGCGAGTCTTTTAGATACAAGAGTCAAAGATCTAACAGAATCTATTGCAGAATTAAACAACTCAATTCATCATTTAGAAAATCACTCCATTTCAATATCCCATAAAACATCTAATAGAGGAATATTCCTTAAAAGGATGGATGAAATACTGCAATGGGAAGATTTAATTTCACTGATTACCCCTGAATATTCAAAATTAAAACCGATTGAGGACGGACAGGAGATCTCTAGAATGCTTAGAGCCTATTTAATCCAGCAATGGTTTAATTTGCCACTAGAGTCTTTAGAGGAAACCTTGAGTGATTCTTTGTCAATAAGAGAATTTGTAGGAATCGGTACTGAGTTACAAAAAGTTCCAACTCAGTCCTCGATAGAGCGATTTATAAATTTTCTTGAGAAAAATAGTTTAGATAAGACAATTGATCAAAAAATTCAATTGCAACTGAAGAACATTGGACTTAATATATCAAGCGGACAAATTGTTAATGCAACTGTTAATGCAACTGTTAATAGGCCGGCTCAATCCACATCATTTAAAACTTCAATTAACACAGCACCAAAAAGCGCTGTACAAGCCTACATCGATCCAAATATTTCAAAAAAAGAGAGTCAAACAGCAGAATCAAAGCATAAGCTAAATCCAAATACAAGTGCAAATACACCCACAAAAGTAAATACCTCACTATCAACACCCTCCTCAAAGGCGGATGTTTCAAACCCAAAAATCAAAAAAAATAAGCTTACTTTTTTTGATTATTTATCAGCGTATGGAGAACCCAAAAAACTAATCACAGATATCATTACGGAGTTCCATGCCTTGGTAGTTGAGAAAAAGGAGACTCGCCACTACCTTTTTAATGCAAACATTGATAACTTGATTGCGGATCAAAACAATTTTTTAGCGTATATATTTCCAAAAGAGAAAATAACACAAAACAACCCAATTACGCAAACAGCCCCACCTAATATGCGTATTGGCGTTGGAACATTTGATGAAATTACAAATATCTTAACCTACCTACTCGTAGATAACTTCAAAATGGAGCGAAAAACTGCTCCAACAGCAGCAGCTCATATCATTGAGTTAATTGAAGAAACAAGGTGTCAAATTGAGGATACAAACCAAACAGTTTGGAAACCTATTGAATTAAAGGCCTCGCTTTTAGAGCATTTTTTCTCGATGAAGGGTTTTATCTGCCGATCAATCTCACAGTTTGAAGTTGCAATACTTGGCGGCTTAGAATTTCCACTGAATTTATTAATTGATGCAAATTCAAGGTCACTTGTTCTTAAAGGCATTTGCAAATCAAACGACTGGGCTACATTAGATGATCTTTCTCACCTAAAGGAGACTCTGAACAGGGAGGTAGTTTCACTAAACTTTGAGGTTAATGTTATTGATCAGAAACCCGTTTTGACAACTCAGTATTATTTACCATATAGCAGGGGCGTACCCAACAGGCTACTACTTAAGGCATGTAAGTCCTTTACAACTGCAATTGCAAAGGGGCTTGAAAAGGATGAAAATAATCTCATGATTAAGCCTACTAATTAATGAGAGTTCAGTATCTGAAACATTTTCAAAAAATCAAACAGTATTTAACTGTTTTTATTTTTTCTCTTCTTTCTTATCGTCTTTTTTCTCTTCTTTCTTCTCTTCAGTTTTCTTCATAGGAGAGTATGAATTAAAAGTGTGCCTCGTAAATTCAGCAATTTCATGCATGCAATGCATTCTTAATTCATAAGACTTGATACTCTCACATCCTGAGCCGTCCTTATGGACTATTGCTAGGCAGTACTTTTGCTCATCTAAGGTGGGCTTTCGCCTACAGTCGTTATTATCTTGATGGTTTTCTTCTGCAAATACACTAGAAATACAAAAATGCAAAGTAATAAAAAAAATAATTCGTAATAACTTCATAGAAAAAACCTGTACTTGAATATATTTACAATTAATTAAACTGACCTAATCTACAATTAGCAATATATATTTATCATTTATAAATATATATATACTTGCCATTTTACCATGCATGAATTTAAGAACTTTAATTTTCATAAGTTAGCTTAAAGAAATTACTTAAATTTATAAAGCAACAAAAGCGAGACCAACTTAATTTGTTTTAAACATCTATTGATAGCTCTAAAAACCGCATGATTTCAAGAGTTTTTGAATCTATTTGCGCAAAGGCCTTTATCTGAACGCAGTAGCCATAGGCCTTTTTCCAATTTTGTTCAATTAGTTGATCAAATAATCTTGAATAGGCGTAAATAAGCGACAAAGGTTTCGAACTCTCTACAAGGTTATACCCAGAAACCAGTGAATCAAAATTTGGATCTGGAATGCGCCAATTGATGCCGTAAATATCCACTAAAAATATTTCAGGATTCACTGGAACTTTAAAAATTTTATATTTGTAAGTTATTTCACCTAACTCAAATCCATTAAAGCGCCAAAGCAAGGGGTGAGGCAAATGATGAAAACCCGACAAAAAATATGATCCTTCTGGTTTGAAGAAGAAAAAATCGATGCTGATACCCCGTCTTTTCTCGACAACCCCGAAGTTATATTGATTATTAGTGGAATTTGAACTCTTGGGATCTATCCAATATAGGCCAGATTGTTGAAGTACCTGAAGTAATTTATCCCTTGAGCAGTCCCAGTTTAGACCGACATCCAGATCCTTATCGTGTGGCAACAACTCTGAATCTCGGTATATGCCAAGTAAAGTTCCGTATGCCAAAAAAAATGAGATTTGATTTCTCTCTAAAAGTGAATGCAATTCTAAAAGTACAAAGGATGCATCTTGAACCTGCATCGGTTTTTGGGATAAAACATTCCTTTCAAGTGGTTTATTTTTTAACTGATCGAATTTCAACGCAATAGCTTTTTGAATTGATTTTAAAGAGATTGGTAATTCACCTAGTTCCTTAAATACATTCGAGCGGTTAGAGTAAGCTAATGCGTAATCAGGATTCAAATTAATTGCAGTATCATAATCAGCCAATGCCTCATCTAGCCTATTTAGCTCAAAATAAACAACCCCACGGTTAACGTACGCCTCATAAAATTTATTGTTAATTGCGATAGCTTCATCGTAACTTTTCAAAGCAAATTCAAACTGACGCAACTCCTTTAGAACGTTACCCCTATTTGAGTAGGCTTCAAAATAATCAGATTTATATTGGATTGCTTTCTCATACGCAGCCAATGATTCAATTAATTTTTGTGATTCGTAAAGTACAACACCTAAATTGGAATATGTCTGTGCATGAGTTGGGTCTAATCGCAGGGCATTTTCAAAACTTTGAACGGCTGACTCATAATCGGACTTCTTGTAAAAGGCTAATCCCAAATTGGTGTGTGCTGGCGCAAAAGTCAAATCCTGTGCTATGGCCGCCTGATAATCTTTGATCGCCGGGTCCCATAGCCCAAGCTTTTGATAAACATTTGCTCTATTAAAAAGTGCGCTTACATAGTTTTCTCTAAGCATTACTGCTTTTGTATATGATGCAATTGCCAACTCTAGATCACCGGGCTCACTCCTTTCTTCATAGGTTAGGCCAAGCCCAAGGTGAAGTTGAGCGGCATTGGGATGTATTGATATAGCTTGATTTAATGCATTCAACGCTTTTTCATACTCTTGTATGGAGCAGAAAATCGAATTTTTCGATAAATACGCATCAAGTAAAGAATCGTTTCTCTCAATTGCCTGATCAAAATATGCCAATGCAATATCAAACTCTTTACGTTGTTGGCTCACCGAACCAGCGCAGTAGTATGCCTCTGCAAATTGAGAATCTAGATTAATCGCTTCCTTATATACTGTAAAAGCATCTTCTAATCGGTCTAACCTTTCTAAAGTACGCCCTAAATTTAAATAAAAAACAGGATTAGCAGGATAAATACTTATCGCTTGTTTCAAAAATTCAAGGGACTGAGAAAACTGACCACGTTGATACTGAACCAGTCCGAGAAAATTCAAAGCATCAAAGTTACGAGAGTTAGACTCTAAAACCTGTAGGTAGATTTTCTCAGCCTTTTCTAGATCCCCGCTTTGGTGATGTGCAATAGCCTCATCTAGCAGATTCGATTCAAAATTAGACGCTTGTGGGGTTGTGATTTTTCTCTCCTGAGGGTTATCTAATTTTATAAAAATAGTGCGTTATAGTTTTAAAGCAATTGACGATATGCAACCATGCTCGAGAGCTTAAAGTTATTAGCTTCATAAAAACGTTGAGCATTTACATTTTTCGAATCGGTCAAAAGTGTTATTCTTTTGCAACCTGTTTGTCTTGAAAAATCTATTGCAGCATCAAGGAGCTTTGTCCCAACACCGTAAGATCTGTACTCGGGTAGCACTATCATGTCCTCAAGTAAGGCAACTTTAGCCCCTAATGCGGTTGACTCCATGAACAAAATGCTAACCATTCCAACTATCTGGGACAAACTAAATTTAGCAGCTAATTGACTTGAGTTTTCACTACTTTCAACTTTCCTCGCGCAAAATACCTTGCCAACCCTGGGATCTGAAATTATTCTAGTTAATGACTGGATTTGTAGTTCTTTGTTAGGCAAGAACTCATCCTCTTGCAAAAACAGCGCTCCAAGTAGATCAGCCAGTGCTTCTATATCTGAGGCACTGGCTGAATCGATGACCATGATGTTATTAGACTATGTTTGAAGACTCCGAAATTTCGAAGTCTCAGCAATTTAAAAGCTGTTTATGCGGTGCCCCAAGGCTTAATTGCCGCCTTTAATGCGTTGTAACCATCGATGTATTTAGGACGCTTTGCGCTATAAATTTTATCGAAAGTAGCAAGTTGGGCATCCAACCAATTAGCCAGTTCTTTATTACCTGGATTAGCTGCTTTATAAGCCTCATTAATCAATACGAAATGAATTCGTGGATCATAGGGTTGCTTCTCACCACCTACAGTCTCGTCACCATCTAACAATCGTAATAGCATGGTATCAGCTGAACCAAGTGTTTGCTCATAAATTGGTGCACCGTGAACACGGTACATGATACTGGTCATGTCTTTACCGTTAGTCATGGTGAAACCCATCTTATGCCAGAGCTGTTTCATATCGACCTTAGCACCCGCAGCATCTAGGACAATTTGACCCCAATCCCTGAGCACATCAGGAGCATCGGCCATCAAATCTGTTAAGCGGTCACCGTCCAAGTCCGTTGCATAAACAATGCAAGGTCTTTGACGAATCATGTCGTGTAGTAAAAGTCCAAAGTTGGTATCTGAGATATGCTCGTAAATATCTCCTCCCCAATTCTCCATACCTGCCTTGAAGTCCTTAGGTAAGAGCGCAACGATGGCGTCAACGTTAGCACGGTGCTCCTCGTAGGCATCTACTGCATATTGACGCTTTAGTTTGAATTTAGTACCCTGCAGCAACCAGCGCATGATACCTGCGTTGATGGCATCTTCTTGAGCTTGAGTAGGCTTAGTTGCAACGCGACCAATTTGGCCAGTTTCGTGAACCATTTTAAGGAACAAGCGGGCCGCATAAGCCATTCTAATTCCAGGTGTATTGGTTTCAGAATGAATGTTCCCATTAGCTGGGTCAACTTTGAACTTCTTTTTATCCTGGGAATATGGGAGTCCCGGCATAAACCGAATACTAGTTATACCGCCGTAGGGGCGGACATTACAAAATACTCCTGCAGCAGTCCTTAGTGGTGCATTAGCAGATTTTCCAAGGACTACTACCTTTTTACCAGAGTCGTTGACGAGGAAGTCTCCAGCAGTTGACCACTTGAGCGCAATGTAATCTAACTTTCCAAACCACTCAAGGGATACAAGTTGAGTGTCATGACGAAATTGAGCCATCATTGGTACACCCAGGAAAGGCAGCCCTAAAACGTCCAACGCCATCAAAGTACCGTTAAGAGCAAACATATCCGTAAAAGCGTGAGCAACTGGCTTAACACCGCCATGTTGGTTGCCTCCCTCCCAAATGATTGCATCCGGATATTCGTTAGGCTTTACTGAAGAACGTTTGTAGATACCATCTAATAATTTAAATAAATCACCATTTTGTTCTTCTTGGGCAATTTTTAGCAGATCTAGCTTTTGAGACATGAAAACAAATCCTCAGTTAAAGTGAAAAAAACCAAAATAAGTTAAGTTGGATCTAAAAAAATCCAAATTGATCCAATTTCTAGGTAGACGAATAGATGACTGGCCTGTCGCAGAACAAGACGGCTTCTTTTTATCTAGTTAACCCCTTATTTTAGTCTAAATCAACATCAAAAAAAGGGCCATTTCCACCTATTTCCCACCCCCGAGAGACGAAAATTATTCCGCCACTTAACATCGTTTTGTTCAACCCACAATCCCCTATTTAGAATTAAACTGCCGTTTTCTATTCCAAATACTCATTTTCACTAGATATAGATAAATCAAGAAAGTTAATTAAGTTCAGGCATGAATTATGCAAATGGATACAGGATGATTAGCCTCTACTCATTCGCGCACCAGAATAGAGTGGAGATTAATCCTTCATCTTTCCGATAAAAAGCGCCAGCAAGGGCTTTTACTTACTAGGATAAAGAAATTCAAAATTGCGTATAGGATTACGCATGGAACAACCAACCGAAGAAACTAGATTCAAATGCACAACTTATTTTCATTCCAAATTTTCAAGCCACTAGTTCAACTCACTGGTCGCCCTCCTCGTTTAATACGTGCAGGGTTGATCACTTTGTTCTTCCTATTTTCTTTACCTGGTTTTGCCGATACAAACCTCAAGTATCCGATCAAACCCATCACGCTTATCATTCCCTTTCCGGCTGGCGGTTCTACGGACTCAGTCTCCAGAGTAATAGCGCACAAACTATCAACCCAACTAGGTCTACCCGTACTCGTTGAAAACCACGCAGGTGCCGGAGGAAATATTGGTTGCGATATAGTTGCAAAAGCCAACCCCGATGGCTATACACTGCTTATTTCAACCTCAAGCACTCACGGCATAGGTGCAGCGCTTAACAAAAAAACACCGTTCAACTATGACACTGACTTTACGCCCATCATTCACCTAGCTACTGCTCCGAATATATTTGTGGTCACAAAACAAATACCTGTGACCAATCTTAAGGAATTTATAGCCTATGCCAAGGCTCACCCTGACACTTTAAATTTTGGCTCAGCCGGGACCGGAACGATCATGCACCTGACTGGTGAGTCGTTCAAAACAGAGACAGGCATAGACATGTTGCACATACCTTATAAAGGATCAAGCCTTGCAATGCCTGATTTAATTTCGGGCAAAATCCAGGTGATTTTTGATAGCATCGTTTCTAGCATCCAACAGGTTGAGGACGGCAAACTAACAGCCATTGCAGTTACAGGCAAAAAGCGTTCGAGTTTATTACCCAATGTACCCACACTTATGGAAGTCGGGGGCCCCTTTGGCTTAGGTAGGTTTGTATCTGAGAACTGGTGGGGACTTTACGGGCCAAAGAACCTACCACCTGCGATCGTTGATAAACTAAACCTTGAATTTAACCGCGTACTTCAAAGTAGCGATGTCAAAGAGCAACTGGCCAAATTCGGAGCAGAAGCCGGCAGTGGAAGCCCTAAGACATTTACAGACTTAGTACTTGATGACCGAGCACGTTGGGCAAAAATCATTAAGGATAACAAAATCATAATTGATTAGTTCCGGGCATTTTTTACAAAAAAGCTACTCATTCTTGGGTAGTAAATAAGATGTGTGCGTACTTATTTGAATTGGACTTTTCAAACAAGTTCGCGCATCACATCTGCAGTATGTTGCAAGTGCGGCAACAATCTCTGTAGACAAGAGTCATCAGGGTAGGCTACATTTTGAAAGGTTGTGCTTAATGCCCCGACTGGCCTCCCCTTTTTATCCAACAAAGGTACTGCCAAACCCGATAGGCCAATATTTGCATACTGATCAACTAGCGCAAAACCATTTTGTCTAACGACATCGATGACCTTCAAAAATTCATCTTGATCGGTAATTGTTTGGGACGTAAACCGACTAAAGATATGCCCTTTAACCCACTCATTAAATCTAGCATCGTCTAAATATGCAAGCATCGCATGCCCTGCAGATGTGCAATGTGCTGCTATTCTGGCACCAGCATGAAAACCGATCGACAAAATTCTGGGCGAGTTACTCCTGTAAAGGTAGACAACCTCATGTGCATCAAGGACACTAAAGTTTGCTGTTTCTCCGGTCTCAATTGAGAAACGCTGCAAAAAAGGCTGAACCAATCGTGGTAAGCGACTGGACTCTAAATAGCCTTGACCGATTTTTAATACACGAGGGAGGAGCCAATAATATTTTCCGTCTGTCTGAGCGTAGCCAAAATGAACGAGGCTGACCAAATACCGACGAGCCGCGGTTCTCGTCAGGCCCGCCTTGTGACCTGTCTCGGTAGCAGTGAGTCTGGGACATTCCTCGCTAAAACACTCAAGAACACGCAATCCCTTGCCTAGCCCCTCAATCAGTAGCTTGCGGTCATATATCTGCGGCACTTCATAGTGCATAGTACTTACCCCTTGTTCGATCGATCATTGATTGTACGCGAACGATGATCGATCTCACTTGTCGTTAGTGACGCCTAAAATTTAAATATATCTAGATAATTAGGTAACTAAACAAGTCAACAAGGAGATATAACTTGTCTAACTCAACAACCACCCTTGAACAAACACGTAAGGCCACCCTTAGCGGATGGATTGGATCGGTGCTTGAGTATTATGATTTTTTCATATACGCGACTGCTGCTTCTTTAATTTTTCCTCAAATTTTTTTCCCATCTACAGATCCTAAGATAGCAATAGTGGCCTCTTTAGCAACCTATGGGGTCGGATATGTTGCAAGGCCTATTGGTGCCGTGTTCTTAGGTCACTGGGGCGACACCCACGGACGTAAGCAAGTTTTGATACTTTGCATGTTCCTAATGGGCATTTCAACTATGGCGGTTGGCTTTTTGCCCACCTACGAATCAGTTGGAATATATGCACCTATTCTTCTTGTCTTGTTTAGGTTAATGCAAGGTTTTGCAGTAGCCGGTGAAATATCGGGTGCAAGTTCAATGATCTTAGAACACGCCCCAACGGGACGCAGAGGGTATTACGCAAGTTACACCCTACAAGGTGTTCAAGCTGGCCAAATCTTAGCAGCTGCCGTATTCATTCCGTTGTCCTATTATTTACCCAAGGAAGATTTTTACACTTGGGGTTGGCGCATCCCCTTCATCTTAAGCTTCGTGGTGATCATCGTGGGATTTATTATTCGCAGAGAGGTATCTGAAACTCCAGCCTTCTCCGCGGAGGTGGACAAAGGAAGCGTCCCAAGAACGCCAGTTCTACAAGCTATCACACAGTACTGGCCCGATATGCTGAGGGTAATCAGCATGTCACTTATGAATGTGATTGCGGTGGTAGCTACTATATTTGGTGCTGCATATGCCGTTCAACCTGCTTACGGCATTGGCTTTGATAAAACCGTTTATCTATGGATACCCGTCTTAGGGAACTGCTTAGCTGTCATACTGGTTCCGTTTGTTGGAAATTTGTCAGACAAAATTGGACGCAGGCCATGTATTATTTTTGGAGCACTAGGGAGCGGTTTGCTTTCCTACGTTTATCTATATTGCATAAGCATACATAATGTTCCTTTAGCTATCGTTTTTTCTTTACTCATGTGGGGGGCTGTTTACCAAGGATATAACGCAGTGTTTCCGAGCTTTTATCCAGAGACATTTCCAACACGCGCTCGTGTTTCAGGAATGGCCATTTCCCAAAATATTGGCACAATGATTACTGCCCTCATGCCAGCACTTTTTACCAGTATCGCCCCACCTGGATCCAGTGATATTCCTCTTGTGATTGGCACTTTGACATTTGGTGTCACTGTGATTGTGGCAATCGCTGCTTTTAGTTCACACGAAACATTTAGAGCCCGTTTGGAAGATTTAGGAAATAAAAAAGCAGAGCCCATCAGTAAGGAAGAGTACGAACTCAAACGCGAACAGGCTTTTAAAGCTAACGTATAAATTCAAAGAAATTTCGAACTAAAATCGCACATGATTAACGGAAACACAGAGCTCATCGCACACATTGGGTATCCGACTTATACATTTAAGTCCCCCATGATTTATAACCCTTACTTTGAAAAAAAGGGGATCAATGCTGTTGTTATGCCCATGGGTTGTCAATCAAGTGACTACCCTGTTTTTTTAAGATCAATTTTTCAGCTTACAAATATCCGTGGCGCCTTAATCACGATGCCTCACAAGGTTGTGACAGTAGACTTAGTTGACGAGGTAACTCCAACGGTCATGGTGGCTGGAGCCTGTAACGCTGTCAAAAAAGGTCCCGATGGAAAATTACTTGGGGATATGTTTGACGGCCTTGGATTTGTGAGAGGACTACAGCGAAAAGGGTTTTCAACAAAAGACAAACGTGTTCTGGTAGTAGGTAGCGGGGGCGTAGGCTCAGCTATTGCGGCCTCCCTTGCTGCGTCCGACATAAAAACAATTGCACTGTACGACTCAAATAACTCATCCTCAGAGAAACTGGGGGAGCGCTTAAACGCAAACTTCTCCAAAGTCGAAGTCATATTGGGGCAAAACAATCCAGAAGGATTCGACTTAATCGTTAACGCTACTCCACTTGGTATGAAAGAGGGAGATCCAATGCCTGTTGACATAAGTAAGATTTCTCCTCATGCCTTCGTGGGTGAGGTCGTTTTAAAGGACGAGATGACTGCATTTCTTAAAGCAGCACATAGTCGGGGATGCAGTGTGCAGGTTGGCTCAGATATGCTTTTCGAACAAATACCAGTGTATTTAGAATATTTTGGCTTTGAAACAACTACTCCTGAAGAATTAAGAGTTACAGCTAAGATTAATTGAGCTTAAGCTTAGAAATAACCGTGCGTTTAACTTCCGAGTCGTTTGCTACCTCTAACTAATTGTAAATTCTCAAGTATTCATCCAAATTCATTCTGGTGCTAGTATAAGAATTCAAGGGTACCTCCCAATCGGGATATCCAAGGGATAAGCCAAGTAAAAGTTTCTTTGTTGATGAAATTCCAAGTACCTGCCTAACAGCCTCTGGATAATAAGCCAAGGAGGCTTGAAGACAGGTCCCTAGGCCAAGTGCATGTGCGCAAAGTGACACACTGTGAATATACATACCAACATCGGTTGAGGACCAAGAATTGAGGGCTCCGTCCATAAAGAAAAATACTGCACAAGGAGCATCAAAGAATTTAAAATTCATCAAACGGAGTGCATTTCTGCTCTCTGCGTCATCACGCTCAATGTTCAACGCCTTGAATCGACGAGCACCGTGATCTTTAGTCCTTTGCTCTATCGCAGGAGGCCAATTCTTTGGTATCTCAAAATCAGGATTAATTGGTGCGTTAGAGCTAGCAAGTCCGTAGATTTTCTCACTCAATTCATCCCTTTTTGAGCCCATAACGACAGCTACCTCCCAGGGCTGGGAATTAGCATAAGAGGGTGTCCGGTTGGCAGCTGTAAACACTTGATTAATTAGTGACGTAGGAACAGGAGTAGATTTAAATCCGCGAATGCTCTTACGACTATCGATAGCTTGAAATACTTCCACTACATTTCCTTGCAAAAAAATTAACAAATCCTTGGGAGTTGCTCAGCATTGAGCCAATCAATCATTCTTTGGCCGCCTAATTTTGTGGTCATGCAAACAAAATTATTGGAGTCTTCCACGACCACACCAATTTGCTGCGCATTTAATCCAAGTGGATGAGCACGCATTGTCCTTAATACAATTTGTGCTACTTGAGGATCACAAATTACGATTAATTTACCCTCATTTGCAACATATAAAGGATCAAGACCCAATAACTCGCAAGCCGCACCAACCTGTGGTTGAATGGGTAAGGAATCCTCTTGCAGAACAATACCAACGTTTGATTGATGAGCAATTTCATTGAGTGTAATACCAACACCACCGCGCGTTGGGTCACGAAGGACATGAATCCCCTCAGGTGCCACCTTAAGCATGCTCGTCACTAATGTGTGAAGTGCAGCGCAATCTGATACCACCTGCGTGCCAAATGATAGCGACTCACGCTGTGAGAGAACAGCAATCCCATGGTCACCTAGAGTACCAGAGACAATAACTACATCACCATTTTTTGCATTTCGACCACTTATATTTACATTTCTATCAACATACCCAACACCCGTTGTTGAAATAAAAAGACCATCACCTTTACCTTTTTCAACCACTTTAGTGTCGCCTGCGACTACATGGACATTAGCCTTTCTAGCTGCATCTGCCATGGAATTTACAATTTTCTGCAAATTAACAAGTTGTAAGCCTTCTTCCAAAATAAAACTAGCGGTTAGGTAAAGTGGAACAGCCCCCGACATCGCAACATCGTTAATAGTTCCGTTGACAGATAAACATCCTATATCCCCTCCAGGAAAGAAAAGGGGCGACACAACATGCGCATCCGTTGTCAACACAAGTCGGTAATTGCTATTTAAACTTAACTCACCTAAGCCCATATCGATCACACACGCATCATCTCCTTGTTTTAAGAAATGATTATCAAAGGCCTTATAAAAAATTTCTTTGATTAGCTGATAACTCGCACGTCCACCTGCGCCGTGACTCATATCTACGAGGCCATTTTTGATGTCAAGCGGAATTTTTTTAATGGACATTATTAATGAATCGTATAGATTCTGAATCAAGCTCTGGCTATAGGGATATTTCTGAATCTACCATAGGAGTAGTGAGCAGCACAAGCGCCCTCACTTGATACCATACATGATCCAATGGGGTTTTCGGGAGTACAAAGTGTTGCGAAAATTTTACAATCCTCTGGTTTTTTTTCACCCCTGAGAATTGATCCACATTCACAAGCCTTATTGTCCGCCACCTTTACGTATGAAAGATTAAATCTCTTTTCAGCATCAAAGGTAGCATGTGCATCGTTTAGCCTCATAGCTGAATTGGGTATAGCTCCAAGACCTCTCCATTCAAAGGTCTCCCTCACCTCAAAAACTTCCTCAATTACTTGTTGAGCAATTTGATTTCCGCTTGCTGTTACGGCACGACTGAATTCATTTTCGAGAAAAGCTCTTTTTGCATTAACCTGAGACACAAGCATCAGAACAGCCTGCATCAAATCCAAGGGTTCAAAGCCCGCTATTACTATAGGGATATTATTATTTTTTACAAAAATATCATACGGCAAAGTTCCAATAATAATACTTACATGAGCGGGGCCAATAATCCCGTCAATTTTGAAGCTTGAAATATCTAATTCATCACGCTTAAAAATTGAATACATTGCAGCCGGAGTTAGTACATGATTACAAAGAACACTAAAATTACGGACGTTGTCTTTTTTTGCTCTTTTCAAAGTGATCCCAGTAGTGGGTGTAGTTGTTTCAAATCCAATGGCTAAAAAAATTACCTGTTTAGATGGATTGGAAATTGCCAATTCAAGTGCGTCTAATGGGGAATAAACTATTCGGACATCTGCCCCCCTAGCCTTCGCTTTTTGCAGTGATAACCCCTCGGAAGCTGGTATTCGCATGACATCTGCGTAGGTACACAGTGTCACATTGTGCTCAAGAACAAGCCTTATCGCCATGTCAATTCTTCCGATTGGAAGAACGCAAACAGGACAACCAGGTCCACTTATCAAAGTCACATTGGGGGGGAGTAAATCAATTAATCCAAATCTAGAAATTGCATGGGTGTGACCTCCGCAAAACTCCATAAATGCGTATTTCTTACTAGTATCGACTTCACTCTCTATTCGAGCCCCTAATTTTTTAGCAAGCGAGTTATCCCTAAATTCATCCACATACTTCATAGCGACTCGTGTCCCTCCAAATCTGCAACGGAGTGTGACTTTAATTGAGCAAATAAAGCGAGTGTTTCCTGTGCCTCCTGTGGGTCAATAATTGCCAGAGCATGCCCCACATGCACGATAACGAAATCTCCTACTTTTACTTGGTCTATCAAGGCGATTGAGATCAACTTACGTATACCGTCTAGATCAACTAGAGCCATCTCATTCGGTTTAATTTCGATAATTTGGGCCGGAATAGCTAAACACATAGATTACCCTCTACATCAAGAGAAAGAGTCGCTTGCTTTAAGATTGATTCAATCAAGGGTCTTACCTCGCTTTAAATACTGTATACCAACCCAGGACTGCCCTAACGCAAGTCCAGCGTCACCGCAATCCGAATTTTCGATATTTGGGATATATACATTCAATTTATTTGATTCAAGTTCATTCTTCAATCTTTCCCTAAGTATCTTGTTGTGAAAGCATCCACCTGAAAGACATATCCCACTAATTTTAGGACCTTTGTCAATTGCCATTAGAACCCACCTGACCAATCCATCTACGAGTTCAAGATGAAACTGCGCGGCAGCACGGTCAACCAAACCTTCAGATGTATCTAGGAGTTTTTCAACAACAGGACTTAAATCTAAAACAAGATTATCAGTTATTTGTGCAAGTCCTGAGCTCACTGCGTCTGGATTTTTATTGAGCCAAAGTGAGGCCGCGCTCTCCAAAAGCTGAGCAGCTTGGGCCTCATGGACCTGGGTTCCACACAAGCCTAATAAAGCTGCTGCTGCGTCAAACCACCTACCAGCACTGCTTGTCAAGGGGCAGTTTAAGTCTTTATTGAGCATTACTCTGACGAGTTCTGCATTTTCTTTACTAGTCCAATTAGACAGCCTTTTTGAAATTTCATCGCATCTACCCAGTAGATGCAGTGCGCTAGCAGCCATTCGCCAAGGTTGATCTGCTGCTTTATCACCACCCGGCAGTGCTAAACGACTGAGATGACCCACTCGTTGGTAGTTACACCCTTCAACCAACAATAATTCCCCCCCCCAAATTTCCTGATCTGCCCCCCAACCTGCCCCGTCTAGTGCCAAGCCTAAATACGCCCCCTCTAGTTCATATTCAGCCATCACACTACCTATGTGTGCATGGTGATGTTGTACGGCAATACTAGGTACCCCGGTGGACAAAGATAAATTAGAGGCAAGAAGTGAGCTATAAAAATCTGGATGCATATCATGGACAAGTAGATCCAAGGGTCCGCTTGCATCATCAGTTAATTGCCTTGCTGAATCATATAGGGCTAGACAAGCCTTAGGGTTACTTAAATCACCGTGCAATTTGGACCAATGAGGCTTACCACCGTCAATTAAACATGCCCTGTTCTTAAGATAAGCACCAAAAGCCAAAACGCGAAAAGAACTACCGGGGCTAGAAAGAATCATTTAACTGCATTAATAAGTGCAATTTGATCATTGATTTTTTTTAAATCACTTTCAAGAGTCAAGCGACGTCTCTCTAAGTCTTCAATAGAACGAATTGATACGAAGTTATCTGATTTTCTCACCTGATTTAGTTGCATCTCATCAAGTAGCCATTGAATCCATAAATCCATACCAACGCCTGTTTTAGCACTTAATTCCAATACCTTTATATTTGGATTGATACGTTTTGCATACTCAATGCAAGCTTGAAGATCAAAATCGACATGAGCCAATAAATCAATTTTATTAACTATCAACAAATTTGAGGCCGCAAACATATCTGGATATTTCAGTGGTTTGTCAGCGCCTTCAGTAACAGAGAGAATCACTACTTTTGCAAGCTCACCTAAATCCCAAAGTGCTGGACAGACTAAATTACCTACATTTTCAACAAATAAAAGACTAGGTGTCAAATCATTTTCATCTATGTGCTGGTGATCGGCTTGGACGTGCAGTTGACTATTTTTATGATCGACATGCTCAATACTTTTTATGTGTTCTGAATGATTATGGACATGATTGGGGTGGTGATCGTGGTGGTGGTTATGAGGGTGATGATGATGTTCATGAGTGTGCAAATTAGCAAATGCATTTGCAACCATCTTCGCATCCAAATGACATCCTTTTCCTGTATTCACCTGAAAAGCGGATACTCCTGTCGCCCTAATCCGATCAGCATCAAGTTCGGTTTGCTGATCACCTTCAATAACTGAGATTGAAATTTTTGGGACCATCTCTTGGAGTAACTTGATGGTTGAACAAAGCAGTGTCGTTTTACCTGAGCCGGGACTGGACATTAAGTTAAAGGCATTGATACCGTGAGACTTAAAATGTGCCCTATTTTGAGTAGCGATTTTGTTATTAGCGCCCAAAATATTCATCTCCAGTTTTATCAAGCGGGATGAACCCTCGGAATTATCAACTGAGGGTTGGCTCGAATGGAGTGGATGGGTGATAGCAAGTACATTCTGCTGAGACCGAGATGCAGAGGTATTTTCAGTATCGTGATTTTCCTCGCCGCAACCGCAAACTACACACATGAGGAGTAATCCTTATATATTGATTAACTAAGCATTAAAAGAAACATAGTCTGGCTACGCTGTAGTGCCCCAAGATATCTATTGCCTATTATAAATCAGCCTGAAAAAATGCACATTTTATAGATTATCCGTTAAAGTTTCAGTCAAAATAAGGAGCCCTTGACCTAAGTCAATTCACTCTTAAAGATCAATTAGACAATAAAAGCGCATAAAGTCCCTAATAGCCTCTCCTTGAGGCACTTTCATTTGAATATTTTGTGAATTTTGAATAATTAAGATAAGATAACATAATCTTCAGTCTTGTCATCCTCAGGATTATTTTTGAATACAACTAAAGTCAAATCGATAGTTCAACACCACAGGCACTTGCAAGAGCGACTTCTAGAAATACTCCATGATCTACAGGACGAGTACCAGTGGCTCTCTCCAGAAATATTGACGCAAGTAGGAGATGAACTTGGTCTTCCTTATACAAAAGTTTATGGCGTAGCTAGTTTTTATAGCTTCTTTAATTTAAAGCCTGTGGGTCGGTTTAATATTTTATTTTCCGATAACATCACTGATAGGCACCAGGGAAGTCTCCATTTTGCCACTCAACTAAAAAAAGAGTTATGGGTTGAGAAGGGACACAGCCCCATGGATGACCTCGTCAGTATTGGCACAACATCTTGTACGGGTATGTGCGACCAAGGGCCCGCACTTTTGGTCAATGAAATTCCAATTACAAATCTCAGTACTGATCGTATTAAAGCCATATCTAAGCTTATTATGCAAAATAAGCCCCTAAAAGAATGGCCAAAGGCTTGGTTTTCAGTCGAAAATAAT
The DNA here is from genome assembly GCA_903896615.1 of uncultured Burkholderiales bacterium. GTDB lineage: Bacteria > Pseudomonadota > Gammaproteobacteria > Burkholderiales > Burkholderiaceae_C > Limnohabitans. The sequence goes on along the minus strand of CAITYM010000172.1, from coordinate 16,672 downwards.
ATACACAAAAAAGGACCACTTCTTGAATCGACGCTTGAGCCCGGATCTGCACTCCGTGCAGCTCACAAAGTGGGACCTAAAACTGCCCTTGAAAATTTAGCATCAAGTCACTTGCGAGGCAGGGGCGGTGCCGGTTTTCCAACTGCTAGCAAATGGCAATCTTGCAAAGACGCCCCATTACACTCTGGTCAGGGAAGAGTCATTGTTTGTAACGCCGACGAGGGTGAACCTGGCACTTTTAAAGATAGAGTGCTATTAGATTTAAAAGCAGATTTGCTCATAGAAGGGATGACTTTAGCGGCACAGATAGTAGGTGCGAAATTTGGATTTATCTACCTTCGCAATGAATATAAGTACCTAAAGCCCCAATTAGAGTTGGCTTTGAACAATCGTAGACAAACAGGATTACTGGGTAAAGATTCAACCAGGGATTTTGTACCCGATGGTTTCGATATAGAAATACGACTTGGCGCAGGAGCATATGTCTGCGGCGAGGAAACTGCATTAATCGAATCTCTTGAGGGTAAGCGCGGAACACCCAGGATACGCCCCCCCTTCCCTGTAACAGAGGGCTATCTCGGACAACCAACTATTGTCAACAACGTAGAGACCTTTTGCTGTGCAGCACTTATTGCAAACAGAGGACCGGAGTGGTTTAAGTCATTTGGAACAGAAAAATCTAGTGGTACTAAGTTAATTAGTGTTAGTGGAGATTGCACGAAACCTGGAATTTATGAATTTGCATTCGGAACCTCGGTAAAGGAGATTTTGATTGCTTGCGGCGCACAGCATACAAATTGCGTTCAAATTAGTGGGCCATGTGGCATCACATTAAATGAGAGTGAATTCCATAGGGTTATCGGTTTCGAGGACTTGCCCACTGCAGGTTCATTCATGATATTTGATAAATCTCGAAACGTTTTCGAAATAGCCCGCCAATTCACTCATTTCTTTGCTCATGAGAGTTGCGGATTTTGCACGCCTTGTCGCGTTGGATCGCACATTCTCACCCACCAAATGGATAAGCTTGCTAAAGGATACGGATCTCAAATAGACATCGATGAAATAAAACAACTAAGCCTTTTAGTGCACAAAACAAGTCATTGTGGTTTGGGGCAAGCTATCTGTAAGCCACTTTTGGACACACTTCATAAGTTCCCACAAGCATATCAGCCATTGATTAAGCATGATGAATTCAATCCGGCTTTTGATCTAGATGCCGCCCTGAGTCAAGCTCGCAAAATGACTCAACGAAATGATGAGTATGCACATCTGGAAAAGACTAATTCAACTACCTCAACCTCACACAAATCGGGAGAATCGATTTGAGTACCTCAAACATTACGAACATTCCTTCAACTCAAAATTGCTACATTGACGGTAAGGAGATTAAATACACTGAAGGTCAAACTATTTTGGAAGCAGCGTCACAGGCTGATATATATATTCCTCATCTTTGTTATAACAAAAAATTCAAACCTCATGGATCATGCAGGGTATGCATTGTTAATATTAACGGACATTCAAGCTGCGCCTGTACAACCCCCGTAACACCCAATGCTAAGATAGAATCCGACACGGTTGAACTCAATCATGACCGGCGAGTCTTAGTACAAATGCTTTTCACAGAGGGGAATCATTTCTGTCCTTCTTGCGAAAAAAGTGGAGACTGCTTACTCCAAACTACTGCTTACGAATTGGGAATGGTCTCCCCCCATTTCTCTCCGAATTTTCCAATAAGAGAAGTTGATGCCTCCCATGTGGATATGTTAATAGACCATAACCGGTGTATATTCTGCTCGTTATGTGTCCGAGCTAGTAGGGAGATTGATTGCAAAAACATCTTTGGGTTAGCACAGCGGGGAGCGAAAACAACTCTGAGCGTTAACAGTCCATCGGGGCGACTGGGTGATACAGATTTTTCCTCAAGCGACTATGCTGCAAACATATGTCCAGTTGGCGCCATTCTCCATAAAGGCACAGGATTTAAAAATCCTATTGGACAAAGGAGTAGCGATATAACTCCATTAAAGACGCATTCTACAAGTGGGGAGGACGCTTAAATGATCTCACCCAAAATCAGGCTAGCTACAGCTTCACTTGGAGGATGTTTTGGATGTCATATGTCATTTCTTGACATAGATGAAAGAATTCTTGAATTCTTTGAACATGTTGAATTAAGACGTAGTCCCTTAACTGACATCAAAAATCTTGATTATTGCGAAGTTGGCCTAATTGAGGGCGGACTCTGTAATTCAGAAAATGTACATGTACTTAGAGAGTTTCGCTCAAAATGTAAAGTCCTAATATCACTAGGTGCTTGTGCAATCAACGGTGGACTACCCGCTCAACGCAATCACATCCCATTGATAGATATTTTTAACGAAGTTTATTTGACAGATCCAGGCTTTGAAAATGGACAGATTCCAAATGATCCAGAGCTACCCTTACCATTAAATTCCGTTCATCCACTTCACGACGTCGTACATATCGATGTGTTTATTCCAGGCTGCCCCCCATCTGCCGATACTATTTGGGCCGCATTACAAAGCGTATTAGAGGGTAAATCTGGTTTAATACCTAGTAATTTAATTCATTATGACTAATTCAGCTCCCAAATTTGAACTTGAAACAGCGAGTAATCCGCAAGGACTTCGCCGCGTAGCCATTGATACATTAACTCGTGTTGAGGGCCACGGAAAAGTAACATTACTCCTTGATGAATCCGGGCAGGTACAACAAGCACGATTACACATAGTTGAATTTCGAGGATTTGAGAAATTCATTCAAGGTCGTCCTTACTGGGAAGTCCCCGTCATGGTTCAACGACTATGTGGAATTTGTCCTGTTTCACATAATTTGGCAGCAAGTAAGGCAATGGACCAAATTGTTGGTGTAGACCAGATAACTCCTACTGCAGAGGGAATTAGAAGGTTGATGCACTATGCACAAATACTTCAGTCTCATGCGCTTCACTTTTTCCATTTAAGCTTACCCGACTTGCTACTGGGATTCGAAAGTGATCTAGAAAAAAGAAATATTTTAGAAGTTGCACTAAAACACCCTGAAACTGCAAAGCAAGGTATTTTGCTCAGAAAATTTGGTCAAGAAATAATTCGAATGACCACTGGTAAACGAATACACGGAACAGGTAATGTTCCAGGGGGAGTTCAAAAATCACTTGCAATTGAAGACTTAAATTACTTACTTAAAGACATTGATTCAATAATCACTTGGAGTTCAGGTGCAGTAGAACTTGCTAAAACATTATTTAATTCCCTTCCAGAAAACTACAAAAATTTCGGAGAACATGTATGTGGAAATATGTCGATTGTTTCACGCAAAAACAATAAAAACGGTGAATTCGACTTATACGATGGTAACTTGAGGATAACTGATAGTAACGGAGGTATTTGGGCAGACAATATCGAGCCTAATGATTACGCAGACTGGATTAGCGAACAAGTTAAGCCTTGGAGCTACATGAAATTTCCATATCTCAAAAAATTAGGCCCAGAAAATGGATGGTACAGAGTTGGCCCACTTGCGAGAGTTCAAAATTGCTCATTTATGCCGACAGAATTAGCAGAAAAACAAAGAAAAATATTTATAAATAGTTCAGTTAGTAAAACTCGGCACCAACCTTTATCCTTTCATTGGGCCAGAATGATAGAAATGCTCCATGCTGCGGAGATAATAAAAGAACTTTTATACAATCCCGCTATCACTTCAAGCAAGGACCTCATCACATCAGGCACTCGCAGAAGCGAAGGTGTTGGAATAATTGAAGCCCCTCGAGGAACATTGATACATCACTATCAAGTTGGGGAAGATGATTTAGTTACTAAGTGTAATTTGATTGTTTCTACAACTCATAACAATCAAGCTATGAACGAATCGATTAGAAGCGTGGCTAAAACTTATTTAAATGGTCAAACCCTAACCGAAGGTCTACTTAACCATATTGAAGTAGCAATTAGAGCTTTTGATCCTTGTTTATCCTGCGCAACCCACGCACTTGGAAAAATGCCCTTGCAAATTGAACTTCAAGATGTACAAGGTAACTTGATACACAGTTTGATCCGAGAATAAAAATAAATGTATCCTAGATGCGTTGTATTCGGCATTGGCAATGAAAGCAGAGGTGATGATGCACTCGGTCCACTTTTAGTTGAAAGGTTGAAAACTAAAATCGAAGAGCTCAGTTTAGGTAATTTTCTTACATTCATTTCTGATTTTCAGTTGCAAATTGAGCATACACTCGATTTACAAAATCAAGAATTAGCATTATTCATTGACGCAGGGGTGCCACCAGCAATACTTGAATCTGAACCATTCTCTTTCAACCGCCTAAGCACCATACAGGCTCGAAAAGCTATGTCCCATGCTCTTTTACCTGGCGAGTTAATGGGTATTGCAAGTAGTTATTTCGCAGATGAGCAGTATGAAAAAGAATCAAAATTAGAGTCAAATACAAGCTCTCATTTACCCGAAGCGTATATTTTGTGCATAAGGGGATATGAATTTGAACTTGGGGCGGAGGCAAGTAAAAAGTCCCTACAAAATCTAGATCTGGCTTTCGATAAATTAATATCTTGGCTAGCTCAAAAGTACCCCTTTATTACTGGAGATTCTTCGTGCACGAAGTAAGTCTTGCGCAAAGTGTTCTATCAATAGTTGAGGAATCTGCGGTAAGAGAAAATTTTAATCACGTTCGCAAAATAACAATCTCTATTGGAAAATTAGCTGGTGTTGAAATAGACTCTTTTACTTTTGCCTTAGAAAATTTATCGGAAGGAACGGTACTAGCGCATGCAATGATAACGATAATTCAGCCCGAAGCAATTGCAACATGTAAGAATTGCACCCACATTTTCGGTCTAAATGATCGATTAGATGTATGCCCTGAATGTTCGAGTAACAAATTAGATATTAAAAATGGCTTAGACCTTAAAATAACCGATTTAATCGTCAGTGATGAATAAGTTACAAAATACTTATCATTACTCAATTACCACAGTATCTTCTGAACAAAGATTTGATCAAACTTTGAGCCTATTTGGATAACTTCCAGCCTAATACTTGATCAATGATATCAATAGCATGATCGTCATTATTACCCCTCCATGCAACTATTTGGTCGGGCCGTATTAAGATTAATGAAGCTTCGTATAAATTTAATATTTCAATTTGAGTGTGGTGTATTACTTTTAAGTTAATTCCACGCCGAGACGCTGCTTCAATAAAATTTTTATGTGGCTGAATATCCTGTCCAGTACATAGGAGCGTCCAATCTTGACCAAAGGTGTCAAATAAAGATAACTCATCGTTAATCCAAAAATGTGGAGGCCTGCCCCCAGGGCCTGCAAATGGGTTGTAAGTGTTAGGTTCGTCTGGAGGCAAAGCACCAGACTCTCCTAATATTATTGGTGAACGATCGTAACGGCTGCCAAAAGTAACTCCAGGTATATTAAATTCAAGCCTAACATGTGCATTAAAGTACTCACTTGCCCTCAATCGATCTGAAACGCCCTTTGCATTATCCATTTCAAAATCGTCACTAACCTCAAATAAACCAACTGAGTCAGCGAATCTTTTTGCATAAGTGGTATTTCTTTTAGCAATTGGGGATCGTTCAATCGTATAGGTTTCCAAAAGTTCTTTAGGTGAATTACCTTTGACAACGCTTGCTAATTTCCATCCTAAATTAACCGCATCCTCCACTGCTGTGTTATAACCAAGACCTCCTGTTGGTGTGAACAAATGAGCTGCGTCGCCCATAATAAATACACGATCATCCGACATTTTCTCTGTATATAAAGAGTGCCCAGCAGTCCAGGTCAGAAATGACAAAATCTCAGCATCGATTTCACAGCCAATTGCTTGAGTCAAAACAGAATAGGCGTCATCTTTTGTCCAATCGTCAGCAGACTCCCCTTCATGTATGGCGGCATGAAAAGCAAATTCATTTGCTCCGTTAACAGATAAAAGTAACGAACGACGTTGCGCATTTACAGTTACATACATCCAACAGCGAGGGTGAGGAATTTTGTCATAAAGTGTTTCCGATTTGAAGTAAACCGCAAACATTTGTCCCCCCATGAATCCGCGCTTAACTCCGGTGTCGCCGACGTATGATATTCCGAGACTTTGCCGAATTTGACTTCTAGCACCATCAGCACCAATTAGATATTGCGTTCTTACTTCCAATTCCTCAGTAGAGTTATCGATTGGTTGTATCCACACCTTAATATGATCAGAAAAACGCTCATATCGATTAAGTTTCCAAGCGAATCGGATATCGTTGGTTTTCCATTTTTCCGCATGTTTTTTGAGAACAGGCTCAACGTATTTTTGTGAAATTCGGTGTGGCAACTCCGCGGCACTCCAAGAACCCCCCATGCTTCGAACTTTTAATGCTGATTGCGCAGACGTCGGGAGAGACAGACGAGCAAGTTCATAAGTACTTAAGCGGGTAAGATACGCTATGTCAGTCGGATGATCAGGGGGAAGCCCTAGTTTCCTAATTTCACTAGCAAATCCAAGTCGTCGAAAATACTCCATCGTACGGGCCTGGGTTGCATTTGCCTGTGGGTTAAATGCAGTAGAAGGTTTGGCATCTACAAGCAAAGCAGGAACACCGCGGATCCCAAGCTCATTTGCTAGCATTAGACCACTAGGGCCGCCGCCCACTATGACTATTGGGGTTTCTATCATGGTAAATGTGCTTGAAATTAAGTTAAATTAAAGGGTTTAAAAGATTTAAAATTTCTAGCTGAATTATTTAATAACAATCAAAAGTCTAATTAATTTTAAAGTAGTCAGTGTAACATTTTGCAATAAAACGATAACCGTAAAAACAAACCAACTAATCGAAAAATGAAATCAATAACCCTAAAAGCATTAATAGTACTTCTTTTTCCAATTATGGCGTGGGCACAGGGTTATCCACAAAAATCTACACGCGTAGTCATACCTTTTTCGGCAGGGAGTGGGCCAGATATGGTTATGCGAATAGTTGGTGACAAAATCTCGAAGGACTGGGGCCAACAAGTTATGATTGATAACAAACCCGGAGCAAATGGCTGGTTAGCTGAAACAGATATTAAAAGAGCAGTGCCAGATGGATACACCTTAGCAGCTTTAGATACTACTCATATTGCCCTTCAACCACTGCTTTATAAGCAAATGCCTTTTGATCCAAATTCTGATTTTGATCCAATATCTACTCTTTATACGACTAAATTTTTTGTAGTAGTCGGGATGAACTCCCCTTTTAAAACGCTAAATGAATTAATTGCAGCAGCCAAAGAAAAGAACGGCCGTATGACATATGGTAGCTGGGGAATAGGTAGTGTAGGTCACCTCGGAGCTGCAATGCTTGAGGGCGCCACTAAAACTCAAATGACCCACGTTCCATTCAAAGAAATGCCAATGCTTTATACAGCGGTATCTTCGGGAGAGATAGACTGGGCGTTTGGTACTGCAGCAACTGTAAGCGCTCTGTATCAAGCTAAAAAAGTACGTTTTCTTGCTTACGCGGGGTCACAACGAATGGCGGGATATGCAGAAATTCCAACTGTTACTGAGGCCATCAATATTTCTGGATTTGAATTACGAACCTGGGTTGCGGTATTTGGTCCCAAAGGAATTCCAAAGTCCACAGCAGAAAAAATAAATCAAAGCATTAACAAAGCACTTGGCGACCAAGAGACTAAAGACAAGCTCTCTGTATTTGGTCTTGAACCCTGGATAGGAAGTCCAGCAGATGTAGTTAAAGCAAGTGAACAAGACATCAAACGATATTCTGGGATAATTAAAAACTCAAATATTTCGCTTGAATGACTTAAGCTTACCGGCGGCTCCAGCAATGAATAAGTTTTAAAAAATATTACGATACACAGATTAACGGAAAAAATATTTTTTATTTAATTGTCTAATTCGATTACTACAGAGGGAACATATAGTGAGATAAAATAAATATTCGTTAGTTCGACATATTTTGATATTTAAATCGCATTCGAAAATTCGATAAAATTTTTACATCAAAATAATTAATATTAGTAATTAAGTACATAAATTTAAAAATAACACAAATATGCATGAAACACTTGATTATTACGGCGGATTACCGAAGTTAAAACAAATAATTCAATCCTTTAGAAAGAATGTATTAGCAACTCAAGAAGTCAAACACTTTTTATTTACGCCTAATTTTGAGAAATTATATTCAGATCAGGTTAATTACATACATTATATTTTTCCCAAAACTGACAAAGAATACCAGGAACCCATCAAACAGACCTCATCCGACGATTACAGGATACCATCCTGGCAATATGAACAAGTAGTAACCATTTTGCAAAAAATATTAAGGGATGAATTTGGTGTTTTAGAAAATGACATTATAAGAATGTCCTCTCACATTTTAGAGTTGGTTGAGGAATCACGTGCGCAATCAGATGATATGCATTCCAATATTTGGAAGCCTGCGGATGTAAGTTTAATTAACATCAAAAAATTCTATGAATCTCATGGACACGTATCCAAACTTGATTATGATGAAAATGAAGTAAAAGTAGTTAATGGTTTAAGCTTTCCTATTAGCGCAAAAATAATTCCACGTGACAAAATTTTACAGTTACACGCAGTTTCACCTCATGACGCCGGATTATTAATTGATGAAGCAACTGAAGTCGCAAACTTACTGACTCAAAAATTTAACAGGCTTACATTTGAAACCAAACAAATCGGTTTAAAGTGCCAAATAATTGCCAAACACAACCTACCGTATCAAAACTACGTACCCACTCGCTTGCTACTAAGATTATCTAAAATGTTTTCAGAAGCATTTGTAGAGGCAAACGAATTCTTCAAATCACAATCCGCCAAGATAATAAGTGAAGGATTAAATGTCAGAAGAGAGAAAAACAATATCATCATTGATAAAAATATTAAATCAGATGTTTACAAACAATCGCCTGTTGAATTAGTAAACGATCTAAAAGAAAATCGTGTTGATGAAATGCTTGTTCTTGCGCTATTTGAAAATCACTACAACGTAATACTAGAAATACAACATTCAGAAATAAACAAATATATTTGCAAAGTAAAAGACAAAACTTATTCTTATGAATTTCACCAATTAAAGACTCTTTTAGTCAATAAAATTGAAAAGAACATTAAAGCTAGTCAATAAATAATAAACCAGTATTAAATGAAAAATCTCATTAAATTATTCCTATTGTTAGCTGTAGCCTCTGGCCTACATGCTGAAATTCTTAGAAATTGGATACCCATTCAAGACAATAAGACGAGTGGGCTTGTTTATCTCGATATAAATAGCGTAGTTTATTTTCAAAAAGAAATAGTGCAAGCTCAATTCATGGCTAATACTGACATCAAACAAATCAACCAAGTTAAAAATGGAAAGTCATCTATTACAACCGTTGAAATTGATTGCACCAAAAAAACAAAATATAGAATACTCAGCATTCAGTGGTTTGAACAGAATTTTGCAAAAGGTAAATTCTCTGATGAAAAAATAAATTCAAATACTTGGATTTCACCTCCATACAGTACGGGTCCTAACTTAGCAATTAGAAATTTGTGTCAATAATTCATAGTACAAGAATACTATATTTTATTCTTGTTTTTTAAAATCAATATTTTGAGAAATTTCTGTCCATTGATTGCGCTCTGTTTTAAGAAAATTAATAAATTCATTTGAAGAATTACCCATATGCTCAATACCATCAGAATATATTTTGCTTTTATTTTGTGAATTTTTTGAAGACACATTTAAAGAATTCGATATTTTTTGTATTACCAGTGGAGGCATATTTTTAGGTCCAATCAACCCGTACCAATTTCCAAATATGACGCCATTTACACCTTGTTCTTTAATAGTATAAATATCAGGTGCAAGTGGTGACCTAACACTAGACGCAGTGCCCAAAGCTTTTAGTCGTCCGGATTTAATATACTGCATTGCTGCGGGCAAGGTTGAAAAAGTAAGTTGGACGCGCCCAGCTAATAAATCTATGATGGCTGGTCCACTACCCTTGTATGGTACGTGCACAGCAGATATCTTTGCTTTATTCAAAAATACTTCCATACATAGATGGGTTAACCCACCGCTACCACCCGAAGAATAACTAAGTTCACCAGGATGAACTTTTGCAAATTCAACTAATTCTTTGAGAGATGAAAATCCAGAATTAGGATTCGTAAGCAGAACCATTGGCGAGGTAGCCAAAAGAGTGATCGGGGTAAAGTCTTTTGAGGGGTCGAACGAAAATTTTTGCAATAAAATTGAATCAATAAACTGAGATACGCTGACAAATCCTAGGGTATACCCATCCGAGGGTGAATTAGCAAGAGTGTCCAGTCCGATCATTCCAGATGCTCCAGGCTTATTGTCCACAACTACAGACTGATGCCATGATTCCGTGGCGATCTGAGCGTATAACCTTGCTGCTAAATCGGTCCCTCCCCCGGCACCCGTTGGAACTATCCAACGAACTGGTTTAGTTGGAAAATTAGCATCCCCAATAGAAGCTGCGACCTCTAAATTGTTGTTGATTGGAGCAGCGGTAACTACAGTTGTGAGAAATGCAATTCCTAAAAGTACAATTTGCAAAAACGACCTGCTTACAAATGCGAAGGCCAATTTAAAGTAAAGGGATATCATATTTATCGAGTCATTGAGTAATTAAGATTACATAAAAATGTTTGTAATTATGCATTTTGACATTCTACGTTGAATTAAAATTCTATGATGATGATTCCTAATTCTAATAAACCGAAACTATCGCTTCGCCCCTTCATAAATGGTACTTCAGTTACCAGAATACCATGCGTATATGATGGTTTGTCAGCAAAAATAGCTGAAAAAACTGGATTCCCGGCCATTGCTTTTTCGGGAAATGCAGTTTCAGCAAGTCTACTTGGCCTACCTGATCTAGGCATACTGGGAATGCACGAAAGTATTCAACACGCAAGCAGAGTAGCGCAAAGTCTATCGGTACCTCTACTTTGCGATGCTGATACAGGGTATGGTGGTGTAATGAATGTGATTCGAACTATTCGCGAGTATGAGGCTTTTGGAATAGCGGGAATTTATCTTGAGGATCAAGTCACACCAAAACGATGCGGTCTACTGACATCTGGAATTCCAGTTATCTCTAAACAAGAACAATTGATAAAGCTTAAAGCCGCAGTTGAGGCCAGGCAAGATAAGGAATTCATTATTATTGCAAGAACAGATGCTAAATCTATGTACGGCATTGAGGAAGCAGCAAATAGAGCTAGGTCTTACGTAGAAGCAGGTGCGGATGCCGCACTTGTGATGGGCGCAAACACACCTGATGAGCTCCGGTACGTTGCCTCAATAGTTAGAGCTCCTTTGGTAACTGTAATACAAGAGACTCCACCGACCACTGAATTAAAAGATGAACTTTTGAACGAAGTGGGGTGCACAATGGCTATGCACGCCGGAATTGCTAGGTATGCTGTCGTACAAGCACTTCAAGATGTCTTTAAAGCACTCCGCAATGAAGGAAGCACAGCATCTGTTAAATCCAAAATGGCCAGCTTTGATGAATATAACAAAATTTTAGATCTGGAGTATTGGCTAAATATTGAAAATCACTATCTTAACGATAACTCATGAGAAGATAAATCTTTGAAATAATTAAAAAGACAAATGATAAGTAAAACATTATTTGACAAGATATGGAGTACGCACTCAATTGGGCTCCGATCGGATTCGAAAGAATTACTCTACATTGATCGCCACGTTATACATGAACTTCACGTACCTCACGCATTCTCAAGACTTTCAAAAGCTAAACATACTATTCGCCGCAAAGAACTTACGGTAATCGTTCAAGATCACACCGTTCCAACGCGGGAGGGAATGGAATTAATTTCTGAACATATTAAAATTACTCGCACTCATGCTCAGTCCTACGGAATTCAACTCATTGATGTAAATTCAGCAGAGCACGGAATTGTTCATGTCGTTTCACCGGAGCTTGGGTTAGCACTTCCAGGGTTTACTTTGGCTTGCCCAGATAGTCACGCCTCTACGGTAGGAGCGATTGGCTGCCTCGCTTTTGGTTGCGGCACATCTGAGTTAGAACACATACTAGTCACCCAAACTATGGCGTTGATTAAGCCCAAGCAGATGCGAATCAACTTAACAGGTAAATTATCAAGAGGGATAGGAGCCAAAGATGTTGCCTTAAAAATTATTGGAATCCTTGGAGTTGACGCTGGTAAAGGGTATGCGGTCGAATTTTCGGGTTCAGTAATTGATCTAATGAGTATTGAAGAACGGATGACTCTTTGTAACATGAGCATTGAGTGGAGTTGTAGGACCTGTATCATTGCTCCAGACCAAAAAACTATCGATTGGTGCGCGAACAGAAACCAAACTCCCAATGGTAGCAATTGGGCTATAGTTAAGGAATATTGGCGAGAGCTTAAATCTGACCCTGATAGTTTATTTGACAAGGAAATCACTATTGATTGCACAAATCTGGCTCCGCAAATTACATGGGGCACAGATCCATCTCAGGTTTTAAATATTGGAGAATTGGTACCCAGCTTAGATATTCAAGATAGTAAGGCCAAATTACAACTCACAAAAGCAATGGATTATATGGGCTTAGTTCCGGGCTCTGACCTACAAAGGCTAAATGTGGATCGAGTCTTTATTGGATCTTGTTCAAATAGCCGAATTAATGACCTAAGAGATGTTGCAGAAATTGTTAAGGGAAAGAGGGTTGCGAGTCATGTCAAGGCACTTATCGTTCCAGGCTCAACGGCTACTAAAAAACAAGCTGAAAAAGAAGGGTTAGATAAAATTTTTAAAGATGCTGGCTTCGAGTGGCACAGATCAGGATGTTCGATGTGCGCGGGAGCGAATGGGGAAGTCGGTCAAATGGGGGAAAGATGCATTTCAACCTCTAATAGGAATTTTGAAAATCGACAAGGACGAGGCGTAAGAACGCACTTATCAAGCCCGCAAATGGCAGCCGCAGCAGCTATAGCCGGCCATATTGTAGATTCAAGGCATTTTTTACCTCCCCCAATTTAAGGTTCAAACATGAAGCCCTTTACAACTTTAAATAGCATAGTTACTCCACTGTTCGAAAACGACATAAACACAGACCAAATAATCCCCTCTCAGTATTTAAGAGATGTTAACGCAGATCTGGGATTTGGACTATTTTCGTTCCTTCGCAGATCACCTAATGGAGAGGTAAATCTGGAATGCCCTTTCGAAGATTTTCGATATCGAGGCTCAGAAATCTTGTTAGTTGGAGAAAATTTTGGTTGTGGTAGTTCTAGAGAGCATGCCGTTTGGGCATTACAGGAATTCGGTTTTAAATGTCTAATTGGATTAAGTTTTGCCGAGTTATTTCGCGAAAATTGTTTGAAAAATGGAATCCTTCCCATCGTTCTTAACGCTGAATCAATAGCATTAATAGTCAACCACACTAGGGACGATAGTAATTTAAATAAAATTATGATTGATCTTGAAAAATGTGAAATATTGAATGCAAATCGAAAGCTAATCACAGAATTCAGTATCAATGAACGTGAGCGACATATGCTACTAAACGGCTTGGATGATATTGGCCTGACATTGCAATCTATAAACAAAATAACAGAATGGGAAATATATATTGCAAAATCAAAACCCTGGCTAACCCAATCGATATCTTTGCTTAGTTAATATTTTAAGATTCAAGTTCAAAAAATATAACCTGCCTAGCATAGAAAATAAGTCATTTTTTAAATTGCAGTAATTCATCTACACAAAAGGTTAGCTATGAAAGTGCGCAATAAGTTTTGCAGACTGCTTATACTTGTATTTACTCTTTCTCCCGTATATTCTTATTCTCAAACCAAACCTGCCTTCATGGTTTCAGAAATAACTTACCTAGATAAGGAAAAGTATGTGAATTTATATGCTCCAGAAGCAAAAAAAGCTTTTGCAGATCACGAAGCTATTTTTATTGCAAGTACAGATGAAAAGGTTGTGGTTAGGGGCGACAGCCCTGGACATAGGGTTGTAATTGCCAAATTTCCTTCGATAGAAAAAGCAACTGCTTTTATTGCTTCGGATAAATATAAGAAACTTCGTGAAATTGGGGCTCCATTTTTTATCAGTAGGGTCTACATTATTGAGGGCAATTGATCGGATTTATAAAATTAAATCTGCATATCATTTTTTATTCTTCAATCCGATCAGCTCTCACAATTTAGATTATTCCAGAGGGTCGTTTAATATGGCCTATAAGGTCAGACTGTGACATCTGTTTTACCGAAAGACGAAATATTTGAATTGATGAAGGTTAAATAGTCGGATTTGGTTTTTTTAATTTTCAGAAAAATCTACGACAGATGCTAATTTTTCATTACGAGCAATTTCATCTGCAATGGTCCGTGAAAATTCTGCAGGAGTAGATCCTACGGTTACAAAACCTTGATCTGCAAATGCGTGTTTAACCTCTGGATCTTCAAGGACCTTTGAAATAGCCGACCGCATTTTCACAACTAACGCGGTCGGGGTTTTAGCTGGATACCAAAATCCATACCAGGGAACAAATGAAAAGCCTTTTTCACCTTGTTCATCTACTGTGCGCAGATCGGGTAACTCTGCCCATCTCTTACCTCCAGTTATAGCAAGTGCGCGAACCTTTCCCGACTTAACGAAGGGTAAAACCGCCGTTGGTGCACCAATAAAAATGTCTATCCGTCCAGCCATCAATTCGGTTAGTGCTTGGCCAACCCCTTTAAATGGTACATGTGTTAGTTTGATATTGGCACTTGAGCTAAATGACTCTGCAGCGAAATGCATGACGTTTCCGATACCACCAGAGCCATATGTGAATTTACCAGGATTAGCCCTAGCTTCAGCTACAAAATCCGCCAAATTTTTAGCCGGTAGATCTTGCCTGGCTGCAATAATAAAACCAACGCTATTGACTGCCAAAGTAATTGGAGTGAAGTCCTTTATAGGATCATAGGGTAGGTTTTTAGAAATAATTGGCAAACTGGCATGACTAGAGGATGTCACCAACATCGTGTAACCATCTGGCGCAGATTTAGCGACAATATCAGTTCCGATTGCGCCGCCCGCGCCTCCTTTATTGTCAATCACAAAACCATAACCCAAAATTGAAGGGAGTTTTTGCCCAATTAAACGCCCAATCACATCCATTGGTCCACCAGAAACATAAGGAACAACTAGCCTAATAGGATGATTGGGATATTCCTGCAATTGTTTTTGAGAGGGATTATTTTGAGCTTGGGTGCATTGCATTCCAAACACAGCGGCAAGAATCAGTGATGTACTCATTTGCTTTAATCTTAGACATTCTCTGCATAAATCTTTAGAAAAAAACATGAGAAATCTGTTCGATTTAACTAAATTATTCATTTATTCTGTAATCCTTAATAACTTTGCCGCATTGCCACCAAGGATAGCCGCCTTTTGAGCATCCGAAATAGGTGTTTTTAAAACATGATCAACAGGAAAATCTTCCCAAGGTATGGGGCTATCAGTACCCACAACAATTTGCTGAGATCCTACTTGAGCAACTAGATGCCTTAGCCCCTCAGGGGTAAAGACCAGGGAATCGAAGAAAATTTGACTCAAATAATCAGTTGGTTTTTTCTTAAGTGAGATATTTGAATTGCAATTACTTGGGGAAACAAAACACGAGTGATCCATTCTTGCAGCGTAGGAGCCTAAAAACCCACCCCCATGCGCAGCTAGTACTTTAAGGTCTGGGAACTTATCAAGGATACCTTCATAAATTAAATGTTGGAGAGCAATCGTGGTGTCTAGCGGGTTACCAATGACATTTGAGATCCAACCATTGCCCTTAAAACGCTGCGCTAATTGCGGAGTTCCTTGTGGGTGTATAAACAGAACTGCACCTAACTCCTCAGCTTTAGCCCAGACAGGATGAAACCTAGGGTCAGAATGCTCTACACCAGCGACATTGGCTTGAATTGCAACACCTTTAAAGACCGGATTTTTCATTATTTCAGTCAATTGCTTCACAGCAATTTCAGGATATTGGGTAGCAATTGAGCCAAATGCAGCAAACCTATTGGGATAAGCCTCACAAAGTTCGGCAAGATTTGAGTTATTTATACGACAAATCTCAACTGCTAATTCCTTATCCTTAGAGTACCAAAATGTATTAACAGACAGTACCTCCATATCTACGCCTTTGGCATCCATATTCTCAATTCGTCGTTGAATGATGTCCTTGGCACTAGCAGGTATATAGTGCTCAGGACCGCCTTTTACTGCTCCATTAACATACGATCCGGTACCAGCTAATAGGACAGCTTCCGGGAAAAAACAATGTGCATGTGTATCAATCACCTTAATTCGTTTACCGTTATAGAAAAAGGGCTTGCGTTTAGTGCCTGCGAGTGGGTGACGGTAACTAAGTGTTGGATCATTACCAAGGTCCTGCCCACCCTTATCCCAATTGCCTCCTACGGGAACAAGCGAAGGAATTTCATCGGCATTACAACAATTACAAAAGTAGATACCAGAGGTAGTAAGTCCTCCTAAACCTCTCAGAAACAAGCGTCTTGAAGTCATTATTAAGGGGGTAAATAATTAGAATAGGTG
>CAITYM010000171.1 GCA_903896615.1 uncultured Burkholderiales bacterium | reverse complement strand
GGGGACGGTACAGTACCCCACGAGTGGAATAAAGCGTTTAGACAGTGGGTAGAAGGGGCTAAGCTGCTGAATTGTCCGGTAACGGGCAAGGAGCGCACACTGTACAGCCTGCGTCACTACTACGCCACCCAAAGACTCTTAGAGGGTATCCCCATCCACGACCTAGCCGAGCAGATGGGTACAAGCGTGCCCATGATCACCAAGCACTACAGTCACTTGACCCCGCTCATGAAAGCCAAGCAGTTTGCGGGAACGGTGGACGAGAACGCCAAGGAAGCCGAGCAGATCAAATCGCTCATGCAAGCGCAGATGGTGAACAACAACATCATGAGCTTGATACAGCAAAGCACTGGGTTTACATTGCCCATGATCATCAAGAGTCCGGACTTTAGTAAAGAGCTGGACGACAAGCTGAAGTCCCGGCACAAAGTCAGCTAAGCCCCAAGACAAATCCCAAGAAGAATAAATCAAACAAGATCTCGAGCCATGACCAATTTCTCACGACTTAAAAATCAGTAAGACAAAACCATGAGTGATCAAATTAGACAATACTTTGAGCGCTATGCTGAAAACGGGATAGCGCAGGTCAAGAGATCTCTGGTGGCTATTCCGTTTTACGATGATATTAGGAAACGACTAGTGAGAGGAGAGGACTTGAGTCAAGAACTGGAAGGTATCAAGCTAGCGGGTCCTGACAAAACCCTGCAAGTGGTACTTGAAACGATTGAAGAGTACAAGGACCAGATGAAGGGTGCATGGAAGATTCACGATAACCTGCTCAGAAAAGGCAAGTTCAGATTCAAGCAAGTCAAGTTAGAG
Organism: uncultured Burkholderiales bacterium; assembly: GCA_903896615.1. Lineage (GTDB taxonomy): Bacteria > Pseudomonadota > Gammaproteobacteria > Burkholderiales > Burkholderiaceae_C > Limnohabitans. Next base: position 4,186 of record CAITYM010000171.1, on the reverse strand, counting down.
CGTGAGCTCATGCCTAGATTTGAGGTTGACTACTTGTTTGAGAACACCGTTCGATCCGTAAAAGTCGAGATCCGCACAGCAGGCGAGACATTCAAAATCTATATCGATGCTGGCAAAGAATCCATGCGCTCGCAGATGGCACTGCATGAGCTAGAAAAAGAATTGACTTTTATTGCTTTGATCACTTAAGCTACTCAAAGTTTAAAAGAGAGATGTAATTTAGTAGATTTTTTTAAATATATTACTAGGACGAACATACGAATCATTCTATTGGAACTATTTGAACAATCCTGTAATCATCGGGATCGACCAAATTATTTTCGGATTCACTGTGAATGATTAATTCGCGTATCACTTGATCAAGATGTCGTTTAGCCGATTCTAGAGTTTGAAAGAAAGTAATGTCTGTCCAAAAACACCATTCATCAGTTGAATCAATCTTAGTGAAAAGTGAATTTAGCCATACTATCTCCTTAAAATAAAAAGTTCAATACTATTGATTTTTTTTACTACAGTCTGAGGCCTACCGTACATAAGGATTCATATTTCTATTTTGTACTTTTTTGTGAGTCTAAAAAAATCAATGATGTAGTTTTAATTACTCTCTAATTTCGTGTACTTCTAGCCCATTTTTAAAATCTGCTTTGGCGATCAATATTTCTAAGGAAATGGTCTGGACCGATTGTGCGGCTTGCTCTGGTCCAGTAGCTTCAACTTCAATGCTGCCGCCCCCTAGCAAGCTATAGGCCACTGTGTATATATTTTTCCCAGCTGGAATAGAGTCTTTTAAATTTTGCTTGCCCGATGTGCTTTTGGATTTGTTCATTTAATTCCCTATCGCCCGTTAAGAGTTAACTAAACTAGTGAATTAAATTTACATTCAAAAAGTGGTTCTGCCAACCGTTGGTGCGATTGACCCGATGAGTTTTCGGGTGATGCAGTTTTCGCAGTGAATCCGCAACTTGTAACATTATGTTATAAATATACAAAAGTACTCGTTTTATAGAATCAGTGGGGTAGAGTGATGTAGCCAACATTGTTACAAAAATGGGCGATCACTTTTTTTACATAAGTCCAAATTCAAATTTATAAAACTAAAAAAAATGATGAGTGAAATTTGATTTCACCCATCACTTAAAAAATTATGCTTGCATATTGATCAAATTACCAGTAGCTCCATTATTTTGTAAATTTTGTTCAAAATTTTGAAGAAAGCTTGTCAAGGATGAATTGGTTGCAGTTCCACCAGCATCACTTATCAGTGTTCCAAAACTTTGCTGTAATTGCGAAATCGTGGTCGCAGTGGTCGTTGGCGTTGAACCGGATGAAGCCATTGATCCTGCCGTTGCATCTGTTTGTGATGTGCTTGTTGTTGATGTAGATACTGAGGATGCGGTGGACGTAGACGAACTTGCTGACGAACTTGCGCCCTCTAGTTGAGATATCAGCGCTTGCAAATTATTTGAAAGCTGATTGATTGCACCACCGTAACCTTGTTGGAAACCCGGGTTATAAGGTTGAGTGGGTAAGGTGGCAGCATTCCCTGTTGATGCTGAGGTCCCAATTGCACTAGTAGCGCCTGATGCTGTGCTAAGTACATTTGTCGGTGGTGTACCCACCGAGTTTGCTGTACCTTGTTCCAACGTTGTGAAAAGATTTTGCAAGAATGAAGTCACGTCTTGTGTAATCTGATTAACCGATGGTGAAGCTACACCGCTTAATGAAGTACCAAGTGGATTAGAGCTGCTGGATGTTGGATCCGATGCACCAGTAGAGGAGGTAGGAGTGGTTGAGGCGGCTGGACTGATTGCACCTAGGAAAGCACTTAAAAATGCAGTTCCTGTTGCATCTGTAGCAGAATTTGATCCGCTCTGATTTCCATCTTCATTGCCACCTCTGTGTCCGTGCATACGCCCAGTGTGCATAGATGATGCTAATTTTTGCGCGCCAGCAATATCTCCTGATTGAAGAGCCGCTCCAATTTGACCAAGTGGACTTGAGCTACTGATGTTGGGGTTGTTTGCACTTATTGCTGAATATGCACTTTGAGCAGAAGCCAAGTCACCTGACTGAAGTGCCGAACTAAGTGCTTGCAAACCTGATTGCCTTTGTTGCCAGTTGCTAACTGGTGAGCTTTGTAATGAAGTTGGACTCTGAGAAGCCCAAGTAGCAGATGATGAATCAATACCCATTCCCATAATATTCTCCCGGTGTCAAAATTACCTGGTTTAAAAATTGCTATAAAAGCTATATGTCAATATAAAGTGAAAGCATAGACACTGCCTTGTACGCATAACTTGTGCCATGGGTTTGCCGGCAATGTATTGCCGTATGTTTTGTGATTTATGTATTTAGTAAGTGATTGATTCATCAATGATTATTTAGATTTTGCACCACAAGATTAGGTTTATTAGTAAGCAAAAATATTATGCGAATACTTTCAAATATTGATTCGAGTGGCAACAAATTGCCGCTTTTTGAACTTTACAACCCGGTAAGGGATTTAGTATTAGTGAAAAATTGATAAGTCTTCAATACAACAGCTCTGGTGAAGGGCAAGAAGAATGTAGTTTGATCCATTCCTCATATTTTGCGAAGATGCTCGCTCGTAATGAATCTTATTAATATTGTAAAAATAGATAGTCGGCTACTAAAGTGATATGAGCCATGTGCTAAGAGGAATATCAACCCACTTCAATCCAAAACTGAAAGATATCATCCTTTATCGAGGCGAGAGAATGCAAGGCTCAAAGTTGACTTACTGTGAAAAGTAAACACTTAAGTAAATCCGTGATCAATTTACCTTGCTTTTTGGAGGGCTCATACCGAAAATTAATTTTGTATCGTTACGATCAATTTTGCTAATTTTCGAAAAATAAAAAATAACCCCAGTCAGTTACGACTGAGGTTAGAGTTAAAAGCGAGCAATTAAATTGTTAGAATTTGTATCCAATACCGGCTATGAGGTTTGTGCCGTTGCCAGACAAAGTTCCTACATCACCATCAGAAGAGCTCTTATATTTAGTGAAATTAATTTCACTGTATCCGTATAAGCCTTCGTTGATCATGTGTTTGATACCCAGACCACCTAGAGTGCCATTAACGTTTCCTATGCCATTGCTAAAGTTGGTAGTTGCTTCTCCCAATTTAACATAAGCAAGATTGTTTCTATCTATAACTACCCCTAAATCAAAATAGTAGTCATAGTTTGTCTTGGCTTTTACGGAATAGTTGTAACTATTTGCACCATCAGTTACATTTAAATTCATTGCGCTATTGGGGAAAGGCGAAACATCTAGTCCAATCCCAAGCAGAAAATTGTCGCTTACTTTAAAATTGTAGCCCCCCCCGATCTGGGTTGTAAAGCTACCTTTGTTGCTAAATGAAGCAGTGTATCCAGCACCCATGCTTGGGTCTAAATTTCCATTCGATACTCCGCCACTGTCAGATAAAGATTGATTTTGATAGCCAATTCCAAACTGCGTAAATCCCCCTTCCCAATCGCTGGAATGTGCAGAGTTAGTTATGAATAATAAAGTGCTGAGTAGTGAAAATATTCCGATTTTTTTCATATTGATTTTCTTTATAGTAAATTAATGTTCCAATTTTTATTTTTACAATTTTCTGTTTGAATATTACGATGTTTTGTAAAGCACTCGCAAATAATCGTAATGTTTTTATAATTTGGAATAAGTGGCAATATATTGCCTTGTCATGAACTCACAAGCCACTTAACTGATTTAATATTTTTGGATTTCATAACACGAGCTTTCCATTTTTAACAACGCAAACTTGCCAGATTAGTTTTGTTCGTATTTCCGTAGCCATTTTTTAACAATCTTCACCTTACAGAAATAATAGCTATACATTCCTAAAGTAAAGTAAAAAAAATAGGAGAACTAATATGCCAATGCCAAAACTTTACATTCAGAAAACTTGCCTTATGTTGTGCATGCTGTGTGCACATTTTTGTACTTTTGCACAATCTGAACATCCCTCTCAGTCGGCTTATCCCGATCCTGTGCTAAGAGAAAAATGGGAGCAAGAACATGCTGCTCATTTTGAACACATGCTGAATAATATGGCAAATAGGCTAGAGATTAAGGCTTCACAGGAAGCTCAGTGGGATAGCTTTACAAAAGCACTTAGGGCTTTTAACGCCCATAAGGACTGGAATAATGAGCTT
>CAITYM010000170.1 GCA_903896615.1 uncultured Burkholderiales bacterium | reverse complement strand
GGTCCAACGGGCTCTGGTAAAACTTTACTGGCTCAAACATTGGCACGCATGTTGGATGTACCGTTTGTGATGGCCGATGCAACAACGCTCACCGAAGCCGGATATGTTGGCGAGGATGTTGAAAACATCATTCAAAAATTACTCCAGGCTTGCGATTACAACGTTGAAAAAGCCCAGCGTGGCATTGTGTATATCGACGAGATCGATAAAATCTCGCGTAAGTCCGATAATCCCTCAATTACTCGTGATGTATCGGGTGAGGGTGTTCAGCAGGCGCTCCTTAAGCTCGTTGAGGGAACAATGGCTTCTGTGCCCCCTCAAGGTGGCCGTAAACACCCTAATCAAGATTTCTTGCAGGTTGACACCACTAATATTCTGTTCATTTGTGGCGGCGCTTTTGATGGTCTTGAAAAAGTTATTCAACAACGTTCTGCCAAAACAGGTATCGGCTTTAATGCAACTGTTCCTGGTAAGGATGATCGTGGTGTCTCCGATCTGCTGCTTGAAGTGGAGCCCGAAGATTTAATTAAATTTGGCTTGATTCCCGAGTTAATCGGTCGTCTGCCAGTAGTGGCCACTTTAGCTCAATTAGATGAGTCTGCACTCATTCAGATTCTGACGGAGCCAAAGAATGCGCTTATTAAGCAATATCAAGCGCTGCTAACCATGGAAGGCGCTCAATTGGAAGTAAGGCAGGCAGCGCTGTCAGCTATCGCTAAAAAGGCGATTGCTCGTAAGACAGGTGCTCGCGGCTTGCGCTCCATTCTTGAGGGTTCGTTGATGGATGTCATGTACGACTTGCCTTCTTTGAAAAATGTTGAAAAGGTTGTTATTGACGAAAGCAGCATTCAGGATGGTGGAAAACCACTTTTAGTCTACAAAGCTGATGCTAATCAGGCTGATTTAAGTAAAAAAGCCTAGTTTTTTTGAGTTTTTTGCTGGTTTTCAGGCTTTTTTGCACATTTTTGGCATTTTCTCCCCTTGTTTTTCAAGCGGTCAAACCCATATAGGTAGTATCCTATTTCATAACAGCAACTCTATTTAGTGTTTTAAGCACTTTTGGGGATTTCTGGGGACTGACTACTTTGGAGGATTTGCCCTATGCCTGGCCACTTATTACTACCCTCTGAACCCATTCAACTACCTTTGCTCCCTTTGCGGGATGTAGTTGTATTCCCACACATGGTAATTCCATTGTTTGTGGGACGCCCAAAATCAATTAAGGCCCTTGAAGCTGCCATGGAAACTGGCAAAAATGTGCTTTTGGTGGCTCAAAAAACGGCAGCTAAAGATGAGCCCTCTGTTGAGGATCTTTACGAGGTCGGTTGCATTGCCAATATTTTGCAGATGCTTAAGCTGCCTGACGGTACTGTGAAAGTGCTTGTCGAGGGTGTTCAGCGCGCTGAGGTGAGTCAAGTTGAAGATAGCTTGGGTTATTTCAATTGCGAAGCGACTCCTACTGCGATTGCCGCAATTGACGCTCATGAAACAGAGGCTTTGCGCCGTGCCATCATGGCTCAGTTTGATCAGTACGTCAAACTGAACAAGAAGGTGCCGCAAGAAATTTTGTCCTCTTTAGGTGGTATTGATGACCCCAGTCGCTTGGCAGACACAATCTGCGCCCATCTGCCAGTCAAGTTAGAGCAAAAGCAACGCTTACTTGAGATGACCGAAGTAGTACAACGCTTGGAGAGTCTTTTAGCTGATCTTGAGAGCGAGATTGATATTCTTCAAGTTGAGAAGCGTATTCGCGGACGTGTAAAGCGTCAAATGGAAAAGAGCCAGCGCGAGTACTATCTCAACGAGCAAGTTAAGGCCATCCAGAAAGAATTGGGTGAGGGCGAAGAGGGTGCTGATTTAGAGGAATTAGAGAAGCGTATTAAAGCAGCCCGGATGCCAAAAGAAGCTTTGAAAAAAGCGGAGTCTGAGTTGAAAAAGCTCAAGTTGATGTCACCAATGTCGGCAGAAGCTACAGTCATTCGGAACTTCATTGATACATTGGTAAATTTACCTTGGAAGAAAAAGAGCAAGATCAATAATGATTTGCCTAATGCTGAAAAAGTATTAGATGAGGATCATTACGGGCTTGATAAAGTAAAAGAACGTATTTTGGAGTACCTCGCAGTTCAACAAAGGGTTGACCGTGTTAAGGCTCCGATTCTTTGTTTGGTTGGGCCTCCAGGAGTCGGAAAAACCTCGCTTGGACAGTCGATTGCTAGGGCTACCAACCGTAAGTTTGTCCGTATGGCATTAGGTGGTGTACGAGATGAGTCTGAAATTCGTGGTCACCGTCGCACTTATATCGGTTCCATGCCTGGCAAGATTCTGACCAGTATGACCAAGGTAGGTGTGCGCAATCCTCTGTTCTTGCTCGACGAAGTCGATAAGATGGGGATGGATTTCCGTGGTGATCCGGCCAGTGCGCTATTGGAGGTTTT
>CAITYM010000169.1 GCA_903896615.1 uncultured Burkholderiales bacterium | reverse complement strand
GGGATTGCTTTAGATAAGACATTCGTAAAGGTCGTAAGTTGGTATGACAACGAATGGGGCTATTCCAATAAATGTTTAGAAATGGCAAGAGTTGTAAACGGTCAAAGCAAACTTTAATTGCCTCAAACCTAAAAAATCTTAATGGCCCCTGCTCTCAAGTTAAAAGAGGGCAAGGGCTTTTTTGAACCTTTTCCATATCTTATGGAGTAATTCCAATGACCTTAGGCGCTTCACCTTATGAATAATCAAAAAGAGAGTGAGTTATTGGAGCGCATAAAAGACGCTGCAAACCAAAGGCAGTTGAAGGCATTTAATCCCCCCGAAGTTAATCCATTTAGGATAGTTGGCGGGAGTAGTAAAGATTTTTACGGAGCCCCACTTAAGGGAGAGGTGCTTTCAACCAAAGGATTGCAGGGCGTTCTTAGCTACGAGCCAAGTGAGTTATATATAACTGTATTTGCTGGTACACCACTGAGTGAGGTAGAGCTAATTTTGGCAGAGAAGGGCCAATATTTAGCTTTTGAAGCGCCCAACTTTAATGGACAAGCAACGATAGGAGGTGCTGTTGCCTCTGGCTTAAGCGGTCCTGCAAGAGCAACTAGTGGTGGTTTGCGCGACTATGTGCTGGGTTTAAAAATGGTCAATGGAAGGGCCGAGCACTTAAGCTTGGGTGGGCAGGTGATGAAAAACGTTGCTGGCTACGACGTATCACGAGTACTTTGCGGTTCTTGGGGAACCTTGGGACTTATAACTGAAATATCTTTAAAAGTACTTCCAAAAGCATTGGCTGAACAAACAATAGTCTTGCAGGTGAGTCAACAAGAAGCAATTGATCTTCTTAATGCTTGGGGGGCCACGTCCCTTCCGCTTAACGCAAGTGTTTGGCATAGCGCAGGGCAGACGAAAGCGGATGCTAGCCCTGGGAAAATAGTGGGTGAACTTTGGATTCGACTTAGAGGCGCAGTTGCTGCTGTCAGATCTGGCGAACAAAAAATTATTGCTCAATGCCAGACAAAGGGTTTATGCTTTGAATTACAAGATGTGCGGGATGCGCAAAATTTTTGGCTTCAGCACAAAAATCAAGACTTGGATTTTTACAAGGCTTCGATTTCTGACGATGAGTGTTTATGGCGTATCTCTGTACCTCAAAAGACACCAGAACTTATTATTGATGGTGTAGATTCGGCTATGCCCCAGTGCCTTGAGTGGCATGCAGGGCAGCGATGGCTGTGGGCTCCCCTTAAAAATGCGGAGCAAATCAAAACGTGCGCTGCTGCGGTGGGGGGGCATGCAACACTTTGGCGCGTTAGTAAAAGAGGAGGGCTCAGAGATAAGGAAGTTGGGGTTTTTGCGCCGCTAACAAAGGCCTTATTCACGATACAAAAGTCAATGCAGCGAGAGTTTGATCCCTGGGGCCTGTTTGATACAGGAAGACTCGAGATTTAGTCAAATAGAAGAATAGTATGAATTAAAAGTTTTTTCATAAAAACCAAATAACTCCTCAATTTTATGCAAACAACATTAGCTGCTGAATTTAAAAATACCTTTGCAGGTCAAGAAGCAGAGTCGATCCTGCGTAAATGCGTGCATTGTGGTTTTTGCACTGCGACATGCCCCACCTATCAATTGCTTGGCGATGAGTTAGATGGTCCAAGGGGAAGGATTTATCTGATCAAACAAACCTTAGAGGGTGAGACTCCTACGCTTAAGACGCAGTTACATTTAGACCGTTGTTTAACTTGCAGAAATTGCGAGACGACATGCCCAAGTGGTGTTCAGTATGGTCGATTGATAGACATTGGTCGCGCCATCGTGGAGAAAAAGGTTAATCGCTCATTTTCCCAGCAAATACTGCGCTGGGCACTAAGAAAAGGATTGGTCTCACCTTTGTTTGGATATGCAATGCGTTTAGGACAGAGGTTTAGACCCCTATTACCAAACGTTTTAAAAGCCAAAATACCTAAAATTGTTCGTTCAGTAAGACAGAAAAATATACCCATCATTTCAAGTTTAGAAGAGTTGCCGCGATTGCCCAGACAAGTGTTGTTGCTGGCCGGTTGTGTCCAGCCGGCAATGGCGCCTAATATCAATAAAGCGACTGCAAACGTTTTAGAAGCCATGGGCGTTCAAGCGTTATATGCTCAAGGTGCGGGTTGTTGCGGGGCTTTGTCCCACCATCTGAACGCACAAGAGGCTGCTTTGTTGCAAATGCGCAGCAACATAGATGCTTGGTGGCCTCTGCTTGAAGAGGGCGTAGAGGCACTTGTAATGACCGCATCAGGATGCGGTGTAAGTGTCAAAGAATACGGTCATTTATTCGCGCAGGATGAGCAATATGCAGCGAAGGCACGTCGCATATCTGAGGCAACCAAGGACTTATCAGAATGGATCGGTGAACAAACTGAAGGATTAACAATACTTAGAAATAAGCTCAATCATCAAAAAATACAAGAATTAGGACTTCAGGCCTATCATCCCCCTTGTACGCTCCAACACGGTCAACAAATTAAAGAGGGTGTGCAAGGATTTTTAAGTGCTTTAGGATTTAAAGTTGCAGTGGCTCCTCAAGAGTCACATCTATGCTGCGGATCTGCAGGTACCTATTCAGTATTGAATCCGAGCATAGCCAATGCGCTTAAGGAGCGCAAGTTAGGCCACCTCGAATCACTAAATCCGAGCGGCGTATTGAGCGCTAATATTGGCTGTATCTCCCACCTACAAAGTGGCACTGAGCTCCCCGTCAAGCACTGGATTGAGGTTATCGATGACTGCTTAGATGCATAAGCTAGTCAATACTAATCAACTCTAATTTGCTATTAGGCGCAGGCCAAAGGGTAAGGGTTAATCGTCGTGGCGTGTACTAACAATTAAATTTGCCAACTCGTGCCTGAAGTGTGCGTGGTTGTAGGCATGCCAGCGATTGATGAGCCACATCATAATTGTGACAATGAGTCCAAAGCAACTTATAGCGCCAAAAGCACTCATGCCCATACTCGTAGAGAAAGCGTACAACCCGCCTAGAGTCAAAATGCAGACTTGCTCATTGAAATTTTGAACAGCAATGGACCTACCCGCCCCCATTAAGTGATGACCCCGGTGCTGAAGCAGTGCATTCATGGGAACGACCATATAACCGCCAAGGCCACCCAGGAAAACTAAAAATGGTATGGCAACCCACACATTGGTGATGAAGTTCATGCCAAGCACTAAGATGCCCATTGCGATACCCAGCGGAATAACTTTGGTCGCATGATCAAGGCGAGCCTGCAAGGACGCAATTAAAGCGCCCACGGCTGTGCCAATAGCTACAACACCAACCAAAGATGCCGCTTGAACGGTTGTATAACTAAGAGCTACAGCACTCCAGGCTAAAACAATATAGCGCAAGTTGCCACTGACACCCCAAAAAAGAGTTGTCGTGGCTAGGGAAATTTGCCCCAATTTGTCCTTCCACAAGCGGGAATTACAGTGCCAAAAATCATTGATGAGTTCAATCAAATTGGTGGCATGACTGTGGTTTGGGTTTTGCTTAAACGGTCTCATAACCGCTAGCGTTAAAGGAATTCGGCGGTTAAACCAAGCCGCTAACCCATAGAAAAACATCAGAATGCAAATAGCAGCTTCTGGCGCAGTGTCTATGCTAGTTTCATACTGAGGCAAATCAAAGGAGAGTAGGTAAGTTGAGATAGGTCCCCCCACAAGTTGACCCCCTAGCACTACCCCCAAAATGATGGAAGCTATGGTGAGCCCTTCTATCCAGCCGTTGGCTTTGACTAATTGTGAAGTCGGCAATAGCTCCGTCAAGAGCCCGTATTTTGCGGGCGAGTAAGCAGCTGCGCCCAAACCAACAATTGCATATGCAGCCAGTGGATAGGCGCCCAACAGCATCATTAAGCAGCCCAAAATCTTTACCGCATTACTTGCGAACATGACTTGACCCTTCGGTTTGGAGTCTGCGAGAGCCCCTACAAAAGGCGCCAAAATCACATAAAAGAGCGCAAACATGGGCACCAAGGCAGCGCGAGTCCATTCGGGTCCATTGTTGGCTTTTAATAGCTCTACTGCAACGACAAATAGCGCATTATCAGCTAGGGAGCTGAAAAACTGGGCCGACATAATCGTGTAAAAACCGCGCTTCATTGTCTTTATTTCAAATGCCTTAGAAACCTAAGACATAGGGGGCCAGAATATTTATTTAGTAAAACAAGTAACATTAACAAATAAAGATTTTAGAATTTAAACACCTCAGGTTATAACACGACCTGCACCTTAAATTAGTATGTCCAGACCAATTCGTTCTATCATCCATTATGCTGCTTTGCAGCACAATTTGCGCGTCGTACAAGCAAAAGCTAAAAATGCCAAACTGTGGGCAGTGGTTAAAGCCAACGCGTATGGTCATGGATTACAGCATGTTTTCAAAACCTTTCGGGCGGCAGATGGCTTTGCTTTATTGGACCTACAAGAGGCTCAGCACCTTCGCGAGATGGGCTGGAGAGGGCCGATTCTCTTGCTCGAAGGCATTTTCGAGGCAAGGGATTTGGAAGTGTGCTCGCGCCTAGGGCTGTGGCATACGATACATAACGACGCTCAAATTGAAATGCTGGCCGCTCATAAAACCCTACAAGGTCACCGTGTATTCTTAAAGTTAAATGCGGGCATGAATAGGCTTGGATTTGATGCGCGTCAGTTTAGGTCCGTATGGGCCCGCTTGAATGCCATGCACCAAGTTGAAGAAATTTCATTATTAAGTCATTTTGCCAGGACTGAGAGTGCTCAAGACGTTATCGAAAGTCTTCGAATTTTTAATGAAGCCTGTCACGATTTGCCCGGTGAACGCTCATTAAGCAATAGTGGTGCAATATTGGCTCACCAAGACGTAATTGCAAAAGAAAGCATAGCAGATGATTGGGTTCGCCCAGGAATCGCTTTGTACGGCGCTAGTCCAGATGCACATACAAAAACGGCGCTGGAGTGGGGTTTATTGCCGGCGCAAAGCTTGCGAAGCCAAATCATTGGTTTGCAAAGGGTAAGCGTTGGGGAGAGGGTCGGTTACGGTTCAGATCACACTGCGCAAGAAAATATGCTGATCGGGGTTGTTGCATGTGGATACGCAGATGGCTACCCAAGAGTTCTTCGCTCAGGCGCGCAAGTTTTATTTGAATCGGGGGTGCGCTGCAATTTGTTTGGACGAGTCAGCATGGATATGCTGACGATTAATTTAAATCCAGCACTGGAAAAAGGACTAGAACCCAAAATTGGCGCTGAAGTCACACTCTGGGGCAAAACACGGAACGGTATTGGCTTGGCCATTGATGAGGTGGCCGCTCACGCGGGGACCATCGGGTACGAGCTGATGTGCGCCGTTGCCCAAAGAGTACCAGTTGAAGAGGATTTAGAAGGATTTTGATCAAGGGCTTGCCGGATAAAGACCAAGAGTCTGCGCTTTAACGCGCGCGAGGCCTAAAAGTGCACCGCTTAACGGTGTCGAAACCCTCGTCCATGAGGCCAACTCTAAAACTGCTTTTAAAAGAACATCAAGTTCAACCGGGCGAAGATGTTCAATATCTTGAAGCATTGATGTTTTAAAAGCCCCAAGTTTTGCCGTTACTGCGTGACGATCTTCGGGGGTTTGCAAAATCGGAAGACCAATCTGAGCGCCTATCTCGCGCGCTTCAAGCATTACCCCAGAGACAAACTCTTTGAGCAATGGATCTTGAAGTATTTTTTCAGTCGTAGCACCCGTCAGGGCACTGATTGGATTCATGGTCATATTTCCCCATAATTTGTACCATATGTCTTTTTGAATATGTTCACTAGCCTTGGCTTCGAATCCGGCATCACAAAGAAGTTGAGTGAGCTCCCTAACTCGCAAACTCTGTAGGTGTTGATGACCCTTGACGTCTCGGGTTGGCTCGCCAACTAAGAGGCCGTTTCCAAAGTGGTGCAAAGCATGGCCCTTGTTTACAAGAGAGCAACTGCAATGAACTACGCCGCCAACCCAGTGCTCTATGGGAATGGATTTTCTGATAATTTGATCCGGATCTATGGCGTTAAACCCTTTGCCTTTGAGGGGGCCTTCTAATCCGTGCATAAACCACCAGGGTAGTCCATTCATCGCCGTCCAAATAGCGGTGTGGGCGCCCACCATTGGAATGAGTTGTGGAACTAAGTCAATGAGGGATGTGGATTTAATCGACAAGATAATCCAGTCCTGATGGCCCAGTAGATTTGGATCATCGCTTACTAGGGTAGGTTTTGCGACAAGTGGGGGTGCGTCGGTATCTGTTGCGCGGTCAAGCCGCAGGCCTTTTGTTTTGATTTCATTAACAGATGACTCGCGGACTAAACAACTAAGCTCAACTTGGGCACAACGACCAAGATATGCTCCTAACCAAGTTCCAATTGCACCGCACCCAACGATACAAATTTTGATTTTTTTCATGGACTTGCACTCCTAAGCATGTGTGGAGATCATTATGAAGGGAAAAGGTTGATTTGTGATTGTGGAAATAATTGAAAAGACCACTCCGCAACGTTATCGGTTAGTTTGGAGTTTACGGCGGGATGAAAAATCATACTTAAGCATGAAAATGAAGGGTATTCATGATTAAGTTACGCATTTGTTGTAGAGATCCCTTTTAAAACCCCCTTACCTTAGATATGATCTAAGGTTGCCCAGTTTGGGCTAATTTCATGATTCAACCAAGAAGACACAGCAGTGAACGCTCCCAACGACGGCGCATACCTTGCGCAAAATTTAGGAAAGATTAGCTTAAGAGGTGTGCGTACGCACAACTTAAAAAATATTGATCTAGATATTCCTCGAAACCAATTGGTGGTGATTACGGGCTTGTCTGGTTCTGGCAAATCAAGTCTTGCTTTTGACACCTTATACGCAGAAGGGCAGCGTCGCTACGTTGAGAGTTTGTCCGCCTATGCCCGACAATTCTTGCAGCGCATGGACAAACCAGACGTCGATGTCATTGAGGGACTCTCGCCAGCGATTGCGATTGAGCAAAAAGCTGCCAGCCACAACCCGCGCTCCACCGTTGGAACGGTAACTGAGATTCATGATTATTTAAGGCTCTTATTTGCAAGAGCAGGAACGCCGCATTGTCCTGATCATGAAATCGCTCTTAGATCTTTTAGCGTTGCGCAAATGGTGGACGCAGTTCTCTCACTGCCAGAGGATACAAAGATCATGATTCTCGCTCCTATTGTGAGGGGAAGAAAAGGTGAGTTTGAGGAGATTTTCAAAGATATGCAAGCGCAGGGGTTTGTACGTTTTCGCGTAGATGGACAAATTCATGAAATCGCAGATCTACAAGCGCTCAAGAAAAATGAGAAGCACGACGTTGATGTCGTAATTGACAGACTCAAAGTCAGACAAGACGTAAAGCAGCGACTTGCAGAGAGTATCGAGACAGCGCTTCGTCTCGCTGAGGGAAGAGTATGTGTGCAAGAGATGGACTCGGATGCTCAGCAAATATTTAATGCAAAGTTTGCTTGTCCAGTTTGCAACTTCTCACTAACTGAGCTCGAACCGAGACTTTTTTCATTCAATTCACCACAAGGGGCTTGTCCAAGCTGTGAGGGACTTGGGATAGAGGAAACCTTTGATGTTTCTCGGGTCGTTGCTTTTCCCTCAATTAGCTTGGCAAGTGGTGCAATAAAAGGCTGGGATAGGCGCAATCAAGCATTCTTCTCAATGCTACAAAGCTTGGGCGCTCATTATGGGTTTGATGTGGATGTGCCCTTTGAGGAATTAAGTGAGAGTGTTCAAAATATTATTTTATTTGGCTCGGGCGAGGAGTCCATTAAATTCAATTACTCCACGCATACGGGTAGTGCGGATGCGCCATCAGCCCAGGGACGAAAAAACGTAAAACGCCATCCATTTGAGGGCGTTATTCCTAACATGGCACGAAGGTACAGGGAGAGCGAGTCTTCTGTGGTTAGAGAGGAGTTGTCGCGTTACAGAGGCACAAGAGCTTGCGAGGCATGCGCAGGTACGCGACTTCGCAAAGAGGCGCGTTTTGTGAGGCTTGGAGAGGGCGAACAAATGCGCACCATTCACGAAGTTAATCACATGACGCTTGGCAACTCCTGGCACTATTTTCAAAAGTTATCACTCATAGGCTCTAAAGCGGAAATTGCTGATAAAGTAGTTAAAGAAATTGTTTCGCGTCTGAAATTTTTAAATGATGTGGGTTTAAGCTATCTTAGTTTAGCCCGCAGCGCAGAAACTTTATCTGGAGGGGAGGCGCAAAGAATTCGTTTGGCCTCTCAAATTGGATCGGGGTTGACTGGGGTCATGTACGTTTTAGATGAGCCAAGCATCGGGCTTCATCAACGCGACAATGACCGCTTAATTGGCACTTTGGTTCATCTGCGAGATATCGGAAACAGTGTAATCGTTGTTGAGCACGATGAGGACATGATTCTTGCTGCAGATTACTGTGTTGATATGGGCCCTGGCGCGGGAGTACACGGCGGGCGTGTTATGGCTGAGGGAACGCCGGCACAAATAAAAGCCAACGAGCAATCCTTGACTGGGCGTTATCTGTCTCGCGCACTTGAAATTGCAGTACCTAAGAAGCGCAGAGCCTGGTTACCAGAAACCCCCAAAACCCAACCGTCTACTGTGCACAAGGCGCGCGGGGGAGCTCAGAGATCAAAAAATATTGCGTCAACTGAAAATCCCTTTTCTGTAGTGTCTGCTTCCTCGCCGACTACAAAGGAAAGTTTGCAGTGCTTAAGAATTGAAGGGGCAAGGGGAAATAATCTTAAGGAAGTTAACGTTGAATTTCCGGTGGGGCTATTTACATGCGTTACAGGTGTGTCTGGCTCTGGTAAGTCAACTCTTGTAAATGACACTTTGTACTGCGCTGCTGCCGCACACATCCATCACGCGCATGCCGAGCCAGCTCCACATTCGGACATAATTGGGCTAGAGCACTTTGATAAAGTAATCAATGTTGACCAAAGTCCAATCGGGCGAACTCCTAGAAGTAATCCCGCAACTTACACCGGACTTTTTACGCCCATCAGAGAGCTCATGGCGGAGGTCCCAGTTGCGAGAGAACGGGGGTACGAGGCTGGGCGGTTTTCTTTTAACGTAGCGGGCGGACGCTGCGAGGCGTGCCAAGGTGATGGCGTTG
Organism: uncultured Burkholderiales bacterium; assembly: GCA_903896615.1. GTDB lineage: Bacteria > Pseudomonadota > Gammaproteobacteria > Burkholderiales > Burkholderiaceae_C > Limnohabitans. The sequence continues at coordinate 6,586 of CAITYM010000169.1, read as the reverse complement.
TTAAAGTGGAGATGCATTTTCTTCCGGACGTTTATGTCCCTTGTGATTTATGCCAAGGTAAAAGGTATAACCGCGAAACGCTTGAAGTTTTATACAAGGGTAAAAACATAGCGCAAATTTTAGATTTAACGGTTGAAGATGCTTATGTATTTTTTAAAGCCGTTCCCACGTTGGCTAGGAAACTTCAAACGCTTTTAGATGTGGGGCTGAGTTACATTAAGCTTGGGCAATCCGCTACTACGCTCTCTGGTGGGGAGGCCCAGCGTGTCAAATTAGCCTTAGAACTATCGCGCAGAGACACGGGGCGAACTTTATACATTTTGGATGAGCCAACGACGGGGTTACATTTTGCGGACATCGATTTGCTCTTAAAAGTCTTGCACCAGTTGGTTGATGCAGGCAACACAGTTGTTGTAATTGAGCACAATTTAGATGTTATTAAAACTGCAGATTGGATTATTGATATGGGCCCAGAAGGGGGCGACGGGGGGGGTCAAGTTGTATCGGTCGGCACCCCCGAACATATTGCATCACAGGCAGGGGGATTTACCGGAAATTACTTAAAGAAATTATTAACCTAAAGAGATTTTGCGAAGCTTCCGAAGCTACAGAAGCTACAGAAGAGACTCCATTTGCAAAGACTAGTCTTAAGCCTTCTCATTGGGGTTTAAATAAAAAGTAGATCAAAGGGGCGATCAGTTAAATAAGCGGGGCAGCGAATTTGTCGGCTGCGTTTAATAGATTTTTGGTCTCAAGTGCAATTGTCCGGGCAGCAACTTCGAAATCCGTACCCTGGGACGCGTATAAGATGGCTCTTGATGAGTTAATGAGAACAGAGCCTTGTTTAGTTTTGCCTGCACGTACTGTTGCATTTGCATCCCCACCTTGCGCCCCAACTCCTGGAATTAAAAGGGGGAGGCTTGGGGCAATAGCTCTTACCTTTGCGATCTCAAGAGGGTAGGTTGCGCCTACAACTAGACCCAATTGGCCGCTCGTATTCCACTCGCGCTCTGCGAGTCCAGCAATGTATTCGTACAGTGTTGGATTTCCTGGTTTATCCGCTAACCGTAGATTTTGAAAATCATCTCCCCCTTTGTTTGAAGTGCGGCAAAGCAAGAAAACCCCTTTGCTCGCGTACTTAAGATAAGGCTCAATTGAGTCAAAGCCCATAAAAGGAGAAAGAGTTACTGCGTCGGCCTTGTACCTCTCAAAGGCTTCAACAGCGTATTGCTGCGAAGTAGCGCCAATATCTCCGCGTTTGGCGTCTAAGATAACCGGAATGTTAGGAGCAACTTCTTTGATATGTTGTATCAACCGCTCCAACTGATCTTCAGCTTTGTGGGCAGCAAAATAAGCTACCTGCGGTTTAAAGGCAAGAACTAAATCGTGAGTTGCGTCAACGATGCGTGCGCAAAAATCAAAAATACTGTCTTTTTGATTTTGCATAGCTTTAGGAAACTTACTCGGCTCTGGATCCAATCCAACACAAAGCATGGAATGATTATCAGCTTGTGCTTTTTCAAGCATTTGAATAAAGGTCAGTGTCGACAAGGGATATTCTTTCAGGAGATATTGTTGGGCGTGGTGGATGACTTAGTAAGATATATATTAAAGTTGGCGCCTAATTGTTCGCGTGTTCGTGTGAGAGTAAATAAGCTTGTGCACGCGATAGGTCTTGCCAGACTTTTGCTTTGTCTTGGGGGTGAAGGAGTAACGAGCTGGGGTGGTAGGTCACAAAAGTAGGTATACCAAGCAGGTGCAGTACTTGGGTTCTGAGTTGAGTCAGGGACGGAGTTTTTTGTGTCCCACTCTTTAAAGGTTCTTCAAAGATAGCTTGATAAGTTGGCAAGCCTAAAAGCAAAATAGACTTTGGTTTTAGTAACTCAATTTGACGTTGTAAATACGGCTTGCACTGATTTGTTTCAAACTCATCGGGACGGCGGCTGCCGGGGGTGTGGCATTTGACAGCATTGATGAGACCAAAGTTACGCGCAGGAGCCGTAGATACTTGAGAACCCGTTGCCAATGGGTCTTGATGGCGTATGGCTTTAAGCATGTTCAACAGTAATTGACCAGACTCATGCGCCAAAGGGTTAGCGGTTTGATCCTCAATATCCGTTGGATTGATATCAATAATTAGCCAATCTAGCCGGTCAAGTTGCTCCAACGGTTTGGGGGAAATGGATTTGCTAGCTGCAACTTCAATAAGAGAGCCCCAAACAACGCGTTGACGGGTTTTGGAGAGGGCGCATGATTGGCAGGCCGTGACTTCGGTTTTGAGTTGAGTCCAGTCATATGTTCGAATCAACGAAGCATTTGTGATTGCAAACTGATTGTTTGTATTAACTTCTGTGCTTTTTTTACTACCCGAATTAATTGATATTGTTTGTGTACTTGAGTTTATGGAAGTCGTTGCGGTAGCTGCAAACAAAGCCGTAGTTGGAGCTGTCGGGTGAGCGGGTATCTCTATCCTCTGGGGTGCGAGCGCAGTTTGAGACGTTGGCGGCGCTACAGCTTCGTTACCAGAGTGGGCCGAAAAAATTTGATTCTGAGCACTTTGCTCATCAGGTGCAGAATAAAATTCGTTAGGCTTGGCCATTTTCATTTTCCGAAGCGCAAAGCCTGACATGGGAAAGCCCATCTCTTGGAGTATTTTGAATTGTCGCGTATCTAATTGCATGATGTGATGTGATAGCTCATAAGTAACGCGTCTTCCCGCTCATTAGCGCCTTTAAGTCCCAACGGATAGTAATTTTTGCGCTCACCTGATTTTAAAAAACCATATGAAGTATATAGGGCAATTGCTGGCTGGTTGCTCGCCCGAACTTCCAACCAAATCCAGTTCAAAGCGTTATCAATGGCCCACTCTCTAAGCCAATTTAACAAATGTTTAGCCAATCCGCGACGTTGATGCAATGGTGCAACGGTTAGGTTTAAAAGGTGGACTTCATCAACGCCTTTCATGGCGACAAAATATCCAACCAGAGATTCGTTTGCTGAATGGGTAGCTAGCTCGAATAGGCCTTGTATTAAATACTGGGAATTTAGTGAGTCTGTAAAATTAGTTCTTGTCCAAGGATGAGAATATGCGCGGGCCTCAATTTGCAATATCTCATCAAGTTTCTCCTCCGTTATATTACGCAAAACCAAGTTGCTAGGGGCTGAGCTGGCGGTATATGGGGCACTTGCAGTAGACATCGATGGATTAATTTAATTTGGCGCGCTCGCGCTCCGCTGTAGTGAGTGCCACACGGTCCCTGATGTATACGGGGGTTGCCCTTAAGGGGTTAAATAGCTCTAAATTAGGTTTATTCGCCGCGCCAATAAGGGAGGGGGCCAAATCCAAGCACAACGATGCATTGGGGGACGCTTGGTTAAAACTCCTAATTTGATTTTGAATTGAGGGGGTGATGAAATCTTGCAAGCTTGACCACTCTACATTGCTACATAGAAGCAAGTCCAAATCAATCCACGAAAGGGGCAACTTTAGTTGCTCCGGCTTGCAAAGTAAGGGGCCTTGCATTACGGTCCACTTATGATCCACGTATTCATAAGCTCCAACATACCATTCCTGCATGCGTGCATCCAAAATAATTAGCATACGCATGGACATGGGCGTGTTCACATTATTTTGGGGTGGTGGGGGTGCTAATCCCATGGTTACTGCGTTAATTGAACTATTGAAGGAGCTTAACTCTTGCTCATTTATAGAAACCGCAGCTTGAGCGAGTTCTTGCAAAGTATCCACTGCGTAAATGGGGACCTTGACTTGCATTCCTAGCGTGAGCCCTTGAACAACAGAGCAGACAGTTCTTAGTCCAGTAAATGCACCGGGCCCTTGACCAAACAAAATAGCGTCCAAAGCGCTCAAGGAAAGTTGTGCCTCATCAAGAAGTTTAAAAAGTGCGGGTATCAGCCATGCGGATGTTTTACTGCTCGCAGGCATATCCGATGCAAAGCGAAGCGCTCCATTTTGCACGGCAATTGATACGGTGTTGGCACTGGCCTCAAGAGCTAGAAGTTTCATTGCATTGATTGTAAAACGGTTGAATCAAAATCAAAATAATGCAAATTATTTCAATGCAAAGACACGTTGGACGCCAAACAAGATACCAATCGTTACCATTGCAAGTCCAATAATGATGTTTGGGGTCATCGATTCACCCAAAATTAGGCTTGCCCCTACCGCTGAAAAGCCCGGGACGATGGCAGTGATCATGGTTGACCTGACAGGGCCAAAATAGCGAATCATTTGGTTAAACGTTATCCCAGCTATTACGACAGATAAAACCCCTTGGAAAAAGAATTGGAATGCCACGGTTTTTAGCGGGGCGTCCAAAAGATGAGTGGGCACCCAACCTAGTAAACATAACAGGATGTAAAAAGGAATGAAGGTGAAAAATGAGAATACAGTAATCGCCGTCGTCGCGTGAACAGCTTGTACACCGTGCTGACGGACAAGCACTGTGTAAAAAGACCAGGAGATACTGGCTAGAACAAAAAGAGCATCTCCGCGCCATACACCAGGGTGGCTCAACATATCAAATAAGCTTGGTCCACCGACCAATAAGTCACCGGCTAATATGAGTAAGAGACCAATCATCCGGCGCCATCCTATTGGCTGCGAGAGTGTCATCCAAGCGATGAGAGAGGTCCACAAGGGGAGGCTGCCGGGGAGTAAAACGGATGCATGTGCAGCGGGGGCGAAGAAAAATCCGCTGTAAGAGAAGACGGCGTATAGCAAACCACCTGCAAGACCCATTTGAAGAGTTAGCTTAAGCCCAAGTGGTGAAAGTTGCCAAAATGAAGTGGCCCCTTTCATTGCACGGGCTGGCAGAGTCAATGCTCGTGATTTGTTGATCCAAAATCCAGTGGGTAATAACACACTGGAAGCCCCTAAAATTCGAAGCGCAGCAATGTCTAAGCCCGTTAATACGCCCTGAGCTGAGGCTCTAGCTATGATTATGAATCCAACCCAAATCACAATTGTCACCCCTGCAAAGAAAGCGCCTCCTAGTTTGGGTGAGTTGTGTGCAAGGATTGATGCACGGCCTACTACATTCTTGATGGAGGTTACAAATAAAGTCATAGACATCAATTATCCTTGCTTATAACGCTCGGTTTTAAGGTTACGATTGAATAGAAATGGACTTTTGAAGTTTGAAGTTTGAAATTGAGGTTTGCAGGTGGATTTAAATAATTTAAAAATAAACAGGCTGGTTTGTCGCTTAATTTTTGGCGGCTTAATTTATTGCGCCGTTGGGATAAGCTCTGTTTGTTCTGCACAAAACATGTTGCCACCACAAGTTAAGTCAGAGCTCTCGAAACTAAAAATCCCAACAGAGGCGTTAAGCATTGTTCTTAACCGATTAGATGCAACAAATGTTGGCACCCCAACTCGCACTGAATTAGTAAGTCATAACGCACTTGTACTCCGTAACCCAGCATCTTTGATGAAGTTAGTCACGACAAGCGCCGCTTTAGATCTACTGGGGCCGGCGTTTACCTGGTCTACTCAAGTTTACTTAGGTGGGCCGATTGTTGACGGCGTGTTGTTAGGTAACCTTTATTTAAAAGGTCAAGGAGACCCTAAGCTGGGTGTAGAGCGTCTTTGGTTGCTCATGCGCCGAATTAAAGGCTTGGGCATTCAAAGCGTTCAAGGAGACATCGTATTAGATCGTCAAACTTTTGAAGGTGTGCAAATAGATCCTGGTGAATTTGATGGTGAACCCCTCAAACCCTATAACGCAAGTCCTGATGCATTACTCATAAACTTTAAATCCCTATTAATTAATTTTGTCCCTGATCCACAAGCTAGGGTTGTACGAATTCACACAGAGCCGCCTATGGCGGGAGTAACGGTTCAAGCCACGGTACCTTTAGTTGGCGGAGAGTGTTCGGACTACAGGGGAGCATTGAAAGCAGACTTCCAAGACCCGAATCAAATTTTATTTAAAGGTCAATATGCGCTAAGTTGTGGTGAGCGCTTGTGGCCTATTGCTTATGCGGATCCTGCTCATTTTGCCGTTAAAGCGGTTGAGGGTATGTGGCATGAATTGGGTGGAGCCAATAAAGGTACGGTCAGAGAAGGACCTACGCCCGCTAATTTAAAGCCAATAGTTAGCGTTGACTCAGCACAGTTAGCTGAAGTAATTAGGGATATCAATAAATACAGCAACAACGTGATGGCGCAGCAACTGTTTTTAACCCTGGGTGCTCAAATAAATAACGCTGCAACCCCTGAGAGTGCTCGCAGCGTTCTCAATCAGTGGTGGACACAAAAAATTGGCGCTCCATTGCCCAAGTTTGATAACGGATCGGGCCTCAGTCGGGAAACGCAAATGAGTGCTGAGGATCTTGCAAAATTATTGAGCTGGGTATACACCCAGTCCTTCTATCCTGAAATAGCGGCCTCTCTACCTTTAAGTGGTGTGGACGGGACGTTAAAACAAAGTCGAGCTAAGATCCGCGGACATATTAAAACCGGAAGTCTTAAAGGCGTAATGGGCATTGCTGGCTACTTACCCAATAGCAGTGGCCACACTTTTGTCGTAGTAGCAGTCATAAACCACCCTAATGCAGGTTT
>CAITYM010000168.1 GCA_903896615.1 uncultured Burkholderiales bacterium | reverse complement strand
CAAATTTGGAGGCGGAAAAACCATTCGAGACGGCATGGCGCAAAGCCAGCGCTCGAGCAGTCAAGGCGCTATGGACACGGTGCTCACCAATGCATTAATCTTAGATCACTGGGGTATCGTTAAGGCAGATATTGGCTTAAAGAGTGGTCGAATTGCAGCTATCGGTAAAGCCGGAAATCCGGATACACAACCCGGTGTGGATATTATTATTGGCCCAGGAACAGAGATCATTAGTTGCGAAGGAATGATCGTGACCGCAGGTGGTATTGATACACATATTCACTTTATAGCCCCTCAACAAATTGAAGAGGCGTTAACAAGTGGAGTAACCACAATGATTGGTGGGGGGACCGGACCTGCTACAGGAACATTTGCAACGACTTGCACGCCGGGGGCTTGGAATTTAGAGCGCATGCTCCAGGCTGCTGATGCGTTTCCAATGAACCTTGGCTTCTTGGGCAAAGGTAACGCTTCATTGCCTACTGCGCTGCAAGAGCAAATTGATGCAGGTGCGATTGGTCTCAAACTGCATGAAGACTGGGGAACAACTCCTGCAGCGATTGATAACTGCTTGGATGTTGCAGAGTTAACTGACACGCAAGTTGCCATCCACACAGATACACTCAACGAATCTGGCTTTGTTGAAGATACTGTCGCAGCCTTTAAGGGCCGAACCATTCATACCTTCCACACTGAGGGTGCTGGTGGTGGTCATGCGCCCGACATTCTTAAAGTAGTTGGCGAGTCCAATGTACTACCCTCCTCTACCAATCCAACTCGCCCCTACACCATCAACACGTTAGATGAACATGTTGATATGCTTATGGTCTGTCACCACTTGGATGCATCTATTGCTGAGGACCTGGCATTTGCCGAAAGCAGGATAAGGAAAGAAACCATTGCTGCTGAGGACATTTTGCACGATCTAGGCGCAATAAGTATGTTCAGCTCAGACAGTCAAGCCATGGGACGAGTTGGAGAAGTAATTCTCAGGTGCTGGCAAACAGCTCACAAAATGAAAGAACAAAGAGGCAAACTCCCAGGCGACACGAATGAGCACGACAATGCTCGGATCAAACGCTACATTTCAAAATTCACCATTAATCCAGCGATTGCGCACGGCATCTCCCACGAAGTTGGAAGCATTGAAGTTGGAAAGTGGGCTGACTTGGTGCTTTGGAAGCCAGCCTTTTTCGGCGTCAAGCCCAGCGTTATTTTAAAAGGCGGATTTATTGCTATGGCAGCAATGGGGGACCCTAATGCATCTATACCCACACCCCAACCAGTCCACTACAGACCTATGTTTGGCGCATTTGGTGGGGCAATCGCAAAGACCTCTTTAACGTTCGTATCAGGTCACGGAATTAAAAACGATATAGGTGCAAAATTTGGATTGCATAAGACCCTTAGCGCCGTGAAGAATATTAGAAGATTGGGTAAGAAAGACATGATTCACAACGATTATTTACCAGTTATGGAGATTGACGCTCAAAGCTATGCAGTAAGAGCGGATGGAAAACTATTAACCTGTGAGCCCGCAGTCTCATTGCCAATGGCACAACGATACTTTCTATTTTAATTAAACATGATTATTTATTCAAAATGTATCCCAGGTGGACGCGGTATTGCAAAACCAATCCTTCAAAGAGCGGCGACAATTACACTAGATTGGGATACGCGTCAAAAGAGTAGGTTTGAAGCTACGGATTCAAAGGGCCAAACTGTTGGAATATTCTTACCCAGAGGTCAAGTTGTAAGAGGCAATGACTTATTGGTCGGCGAAGACGGTTCTTTCCTACGCGTGCAAGCAGCGACTCAACCCGTTTTGAAAATCACGCATTGTCCTCACCACGGCACTGTATTTGACTTAACGCGTGCAGCCTATCATCTTGGTAATCGACACGTGCCTATTGAATTACAAGCGGACCACTTGAAAATTGAACCAGATCATGTTTTGAAAGAAATGCTTGAATCGATGCATTTAATTGTTCATTCCGTTGATGAGTCGTTTGAGCCCGAAAACGGCGCTTACGGAGCACACCACTCGGGTCATTCTGAGCACATCCATTCTCATTCAGCGCACGCTCACACAGCCCATGCTCACCATTCCCACGAACATACAGAACAACATGAGCATGCATACAACCATAGCCACGATCACAATCACGATCACCAGCACACTCATAAGCGTGAAAATCACTAACCCCATTAAAGCGCTCATCCTCCAATGCATTCGCGAAGTTAGACCCCAGTGACAAATATTGATCCATCAGCGCTACTACTCTTAATGCAAATCTCGTCTCCAGCTTTGCCCGTTGGAGGCTTCTCGTATTCGGAGGGCATAGAGTCGGCTGTTGAAGCAGGCTGGATTGAGGATGAAACTACTGCCAACCATTGGATATGCGATCAGTTGCAACTCTCGCTCTCAAGGGGTGACTTGAGTGTGCTCGGACAGTCTGTCGCAGCGTGGAGGAATTTCGATAAGCTGCGAATCACGGAGCTTAATAATTGGATTTTGTGCACGCGAGAATCAAGCGAGACGAGACTTCAAACTGAGCAAATGGGTAGATCCTTAGTTGAATGGATCAAAAACCAGGAGGTAGTTGATCAAGATAGGCTAGATTTCTTACTCACACTGTCACCAACTTGGCCCATAAGTTTTGCCTTAGCTTTAGCACCGCTTCAAATAGAGCCAAAGGAATGTCTACTCGCTTATGCTTTTTCTTGGGCAGAGAATATCGTTCAAGCTTGCATAAAAACTGTACCACTCGGACAAAAATCGGGGCAACGTATCTTGGCAACGCTTCGCCAAAAGATACCTGAAGCCGTTGAATATGCACTAACACTAAGTGATAATGAACGACAAACATTTACGCCTGGTTTAGCAATTTTATGCGCCAACCACGAAACTCAATACTCTCGACTTTTTAGATCATGACTGCACTTCACCACATCCCTAATCGTTCCAAAAAACTACCCCCACTCAGAGTCGGCATAGGCGGGCCAGTAGGCTCAGGTAAAACAACACTCCTTGAAATGCTGTGCAAAGAGATGCGTAGCACATGGGATTTAATTGCTATTACCAATGACATCTATACAAAAGAAGATCAGCGCATACTAACTGAAAGCGGTGCGCTAGAGGCTGACAGAATAATGGGGGTTGAAACAGGAGGATGTCCTCACACAGCCATTCGAGAGGATGCCTCTATTAATTTAGAGGCGATTGACCGCATGTTGGAGCGCTACCCTAACGCTGATGTGGTTTTCGTTGAAAGCGGAGGTGATAACTTAGCTGCAACTTTTAGCCCTGAGCTTAGCGATTTGACTATTTACGTTATTGATGTTGCAGCGGGTGAAAAAATCCCAAGAAAGGGTGGACCAGGCATTACTAAAAGCGATTTATTTGTGATCAATAAAACGGATCTTGCTGAGCATGTAGGTGCTGACTTAAAAATTATGGAACAAGATACTATTCGTATGCGGACAACAAAGCAAGGGATCAAGCCCTTTGTCATGACCAACCTCAAAACATTGATCGGAGTCAGCGAGGTGGTCAAATTTGTTGAGCAACAGGGTATGCTCGTGACAAATAAACTTTAATTAATAGCCTTACAGGCTTGCTCTTAGTTAACCCCTTACTTTATATCCTACGTCTGATTAATCACCTCATCAATCTGGAGATTAATTCCCCGCTTACCCTGCATAAACTCAGTCATAGTCGTAATTAGGATAAATAAGTTTCGATCTTTTTTGTTGGTAAATGGTCGCGCTTGTTCAAAATAATCTATCATCTATCCTTTTATTTTTAATCAATACGGGATTTTAGTAATGTCCAAAGCTACCGCAACCAAAAACATCGCTCGCAAAGCACAGACTGACGCACCTGCAGTTACAAGAATGCTCGCTGAGTTTGCAGTAACTCATCCATCCAAGGGTTGGTCTGATTCAGTAGATTTAGAAGCGCACAGAACTTTTGCCAACTGGGCGGGTTGTGCGGTTGGCCCATCAAATCACGAAACCGTGGAATTTGCCTTAGCTGCTATCAAGGAATTTTCCCCTGCCCCGCAGTCATCACTTTTAGGTCGTACTGAGAAAGTGGATATGGCCAATGCTGCTTTAATCAACGGGATCAGCTCACATACATTTGATTTTGATGACACGCATCTCAAAACAATCATACATCCAGCCGGACCCGTAGCCTCCGCAATCCTAGCCTTGGGAGAGCACCGAAGCCTTAGCGGTCGTGAGCTAATAGATGCACTCGTTATCGGCATCGAAGTTTCTTGTAGAGTGGGTAACACAATTTATCCTGATCATTACGACCGTGGGTGGCATATCACCGGATCTACAGGTATGCTTGGTAGCGCAGCAGCTTGTTCGCGTCTTTTAGGATTAACCGCAGACCAAACTCAAATGGCGCTTGGCATTGCTGCATCTCAACCCGTTGGATTGCGCGAGCAATTTGGCACCATGACTAAGCCACTTCACCCAGGTGCAGCGGCTAAAGTTGGACTAACAGCGGCCTTAATGGCTAAACATGGGTACACAGCATCCCTAAGAGCTTTAGAAGCTCCCCGTGGTTTGGTTCAAGTCTACTCTGACAAAACAGACTGGACGCAAATCACCGAGAATCTTGGCGGATCATGGGAAATCGCTTTAAATACGTATAAACCTTTTGCCTGTGGAATTGTGATCCACCCCTCCATTGATGGCTGCGTTCAACTGCGTGAAAAGCTAGGTATTGACGCAAATCAAGTTGCAAAAATTTCCGTTCGAGTTCACCCGCTTGTACAAGAACTTACGGGCAAGAAAACGCCTAAGGACGGCTTAGAGGGTAAATTCAGTGTGTACCACTCCTGCGCAGTAGCCTTCATTACAGGAAAAGCGACGGAGCATGAATACGCAGACGAGGTGGTTAACCGGTCCGATGTGCTAGCGCTTAGGGCCAAAGTCGAGCTTATCGTAGATCCACAAATGTATGAAGCCTCTTGTGACGTCATCCTTGAGACCACGGACGGCAAAACACACCAAGTGCATGTAGAGCACGCTGTGGGCAGTTTAGAGCGCCCAATGAGCAATGAACAACTCAAGGCTAAGTTTGTCGATCAAAGCGCCCCCATCCTAGGCGCTGTGCAAACTCAGTCGGCTTGGGAGACTTGCATGGATTTAGGTAATCAACCCAATCTTGACGCCCTGATACATGCATTAACACTCAAGAAATGACATCTTAGGTCGATCATCATAAGACTACCCCTAATTTATCGTTTTCTTTATAACTCAGGCAACTTGGTACCTGGGGAAGAATGCCTACAAATTAGGGTCTTTAGCCTTGAGGTTTTATGAATAAAAATATTAGTTCTAACTACTGCCTAAAACTGGCGTTGATCGCTTGTGCTGCGCACGTTTTACCAGCCTTGGCCGAATGGCAGTTAATTGATGATAACTATCTCGCCAAGGTCTACATTGATACTGACAAAATGAAGAAAAGTACTTCATACCCTGAAGTATGGCAATTAACAGATCTCAAAAGTACAGCGACAACGGGAGCAGTCTCGCGTCAAATCTTGATTCAATATGACTGTATTGATAAACGACGCAGAACTTTAGCCTCCTCTGCGCACTCTAAGCACATGGCCCAGGGAAAGCCAATTTTCACCGATGTATCTCAAGGTGCTTGGCACCCTGTTGCTAAGGACACAGTTCTTAATACAATCTTAGAGCTAGCCTGCGCTAAAGAGGAGTTGGAACAACCAGAACTGAAGGAGGCTTTAAAGTCAGAAGCACGTGAGTCTTCTGAGAAATCTCCACTTAAAGAAAAATAAAGCGCCCTACAGACTTTAGTTTTTCGCACTCATGCCGATTCAAGCTTGAGGCTTATTTTTTTATCGGTTGCCGCCTCAGTCAATAGGATTGCTGCTGTGATTGATTTACCTACACTGTTGAGAGTCTCTAAGCCAAGCTGCATAACAAGCAGATCTCTAACTCTTTCATTTATTACATTAATGTTTGCTAGCCTTATGAGCTGCGGTGGCGGAGGCTCGTCATCTGGCAGCGGGGCCTCAACAGCCAATCACTCCGCTTCCTCGACTGCAGAATTGACAACCGCAGGACTAGACATTAATAACTATGCAATGCAGTCTCTACCTTTTGGACTAATCACGTATGCCACTAGCCCTTATATTATTTATAACGCTGGGGGGGATTTTTTAGCACTAACGATTAGTAATTTTAGTTGTACAACTGTCGTTAACGCTGTGACAGTTCCATGCTCGACGGCTGTGCCATTAGTAACTCCTCCAACTGTAGGGGGAACAGTTACAAGCATCCAACAAACCACTCTTTTGCATAACCCACTTATGCAGATTAATGGTTTGAATTTATCAGCATCCACATTGGTTAATACTTTGTATTCAGGAAGCGAGCTAGATGTCTGGAAATTTATAGCAACGAATTCAAACGGATTAAGCATTCAAAATGCAGGACTCACTATTACTTGCCCTACTTCTTCTGCAAACCCTCCAAACATTGAGCCTAATGCCCTAACCACAGCATCTGCAAATACAAATCTTGCGACTTACATTAACACTTGTTTACCTTGATACAGTTGAACTCAGTAAGGTATTCTCATAAAACGTCATAAACAAAGAATGGTCTTTATTTACTCATTTTCTGACAAGTTTCTTTCTCTAACTTATTAAGTGTTTTCTTGTAACTTACCAACACACTCGTCGTTGTATTTAGTTCCCATTGATTCTCATAAGGTAAGGCAGGGAAACTGAATTTAATAAAGTCTCTGTAAGTCGCAGAAATTCCAACAAAATCAAATGGTTTTTTTCCAATATCGGAGCCATCTGGTTTATCGCCTACGAATACATATCCGTCGTAAAAAAGGAAATAGTTCTTACATTTCCAACTTACACCGTTTTTACGAGCACGCTCAAACCACTCTAAATATCTTTTGTCCTTATCCCCTTGGTCCGCCTTTTGTGAATCTCTGGAGCGAACGCTATCGTTATAAAGCTTCTCTAAATCCTGCCCGAAACTGGAGGATTGAAATAACATTGCTAAAAGAAATAATAACGGGACAAGCAAATATTTTGTAAGGAGTTGCAATTGAATAACCTTGGTCAAAATTTTATTTGCATCAATAAAATTAAGTATAAGTAAGCAAAAAAATGAATTATTAAAACCAGAAAATGCCTTTTTTTCCAATTAAAGTATTATACGTAATTTGACTCTTATCAACTGGTGTTACTCAGGTGCGACTACAACGCCATCCGCAATTAGCTCGGTTCAAGTCAAGAACGATCAATGTAAATCCGCAAAATATCTAGATCCTTTAATCAAATTCAACAAGGCACCCCTCTTCCTTGTTAAAGCTCATGCTGTGTTCAACATGAGCAATTGATAAGAATTAATTAAGGTCCGTATATTAACCCTCCAAAAAACTCAATTGCTTTTTATATCCTTCTTATTAATATTGAAATGCACGCGGGAAGTGAAGACTGGCAGAGCAGTTCCGAAAATGTTCAGTCACTGGGCATTAAACTCGGTATTTATTACAAGGTTGTTTCCAATGAAGGACATAGTCTTTCTAAGGCTTAAGTTTCGACTGTTCTGGATAAATGGCGACAGTAAATTCAATTTGAACTGTATTTTGATCCGACTCAGTCAAATATGAATGAAGTCATCAAAGAACGACAACTACGCTCTTTATTTCATGTTTATATTCTTTAGTTCATACTGAGACCAGCACTTTTAACGAGAGACTTCCACATGGCGAGCTCTTTTCTTAGGGTGCTCTGAAACTCTTGCGGTGTTTCTCTCTCAATAGAAGCGCCTTCACTAATGAAGCGCTCTTTCAATTGATCTTGGGCGGTAATTTCATTGATTGCTTGATTAAGCCTTTCAACGACAGCTTTAGGAGTGTTGGCGGGCGCCAAAATTCCCCACCAAGTGCTTACATCGTAATCTTTAATTCCCGCCTCTTGGGTTGACGGTATAGAGGGGAAAAGTGCAATTCGCTTATTACCTGTAACCGCAAGTAAATCGACACTTTTTTGTTTGACGAAAGGCAAAATGGTCGGAACAGTTGAAAAGAAGACCTGAGTGCGACCCGCTACCAAATCGATCACTGCTGGGCCACTACCTTTGTATGGAATGTGGGTCATAGAAATACCCGTTTTGGCTTTAAAAAGCTCTCCAGAGAGGTGATTGATACTGCCGTTACCTGCTGAGCAAAAATTCAAATTGGAATCCTTCTTTTTGGCATAAGCCAGGAGTTCTCTAATGTTTTTCACTCCTAAGCTTTTAGAAGCCACAATCAAGATCGGGCCCTTACCAATCAAAGCTACGGGTGAAAAATCTCGATCAGGATCAAAGGGCAAACTGCTCTCAAGCGATGAATTGGTAGCAAACGTAGAGGTCGCGAAGAGCAGTGTGTAGCCATCCGCTGGTGCTTTAGCCACAAAATTGGCTCCAATGGCGCCACCCCCACCGCCTTTGTTGTCAACAATAACGGTTTGCTCGAGTTTTTCGGACAACAACTTACCCACATCTCGCGCGATACTGTCGGTTCCTCCCCCCGGCACAAAGGGCACGATCAAGGTAATGGGTTTTGATGGAAAAGGTAACTCAGCCTCAGCGGGTAAGTTCAAGACCAGCAGTGTTAGCAAACACAAGAGTTTTTTCATGAAAATTTCAATAAGGTTTGAGTTAAAGATGATCAGACATTATTTGCAAATTATCTCCCCCGATAAGGCTTCTCGCAGATTGCGAGAATTCAAGTATTGAAAGATTTAAAGATCAATAACTTATCTCTCACCAGTTTTCAAAACTAGGGATTTAACCATAGCCATGATTCCCCCGTAATTTTTGCTCTTCTGTGAGATTTGCCCGCTAATTCAAGCCAGTCCATCTCTTTAATTTCACAAATGAGCACAGTAAAGTAATTTACTGTCTCCTTTTGATTCATTACCAATTCACCCTCTTCTACTAAATTCGAACCCGGTGCTGAAGCACTAATGTAATCTGATATTGCAGCAGACTGACTGACCCTTTGCCATAGCGATTCAACAAGTGGGCCCTCAGTAAGAATTGATGCCTCGCACCTTACTCTGAGTTGCCAACGAAGTCTAGAATTCCAGAATACAAAATTGGATTTTGGATTAGCACGTAATTCCAAGACCTTTGAGCTTCTTGAATCTGTGTATATAGACAATTGACCTGCACTCTCATTGACTGAGCGCAGTACTACTGTACGTGAACTTACGCCTCCATCAATTGAGAGGGTTGAAAACACGGGTGTCCGCCAAGCATGATGCTTATCATGTACAGAGCGAGTGAGTTCTTTCCAAATTTGGCTGCGAATCTCAATTGGAGTCTGTAAATTGGTTTGCATCTCACACCTAATCAGTCAAATGAATCCGAGTAAGGATTTGAAGATGTTCTTATATCCAAAGATATCTAAACTTACTTTTGAACCCGGTGCATGGCACAAATTTTATTGCCCGCGGGATCACGAATCCAAGTGATATAGACCCGGCCCGCTACACCGTCCCTATAGCCTGGTGTCCCCTCACACATAGAGCCGCCATTGGCAATTCCTTGAGCAAAAAACTGATCCACTTCTTCTGTGGATTTAGCAAGAAACCCAATCGTGCCTCCATTCGCCCCTGTGGCAACACCCCCGTCCAAGGGTTTCGTTAGGGCAAGCACACCTGTTGGACTTCTATAGAAGTATCGATCCTGACTCAAAATACCCGGCTTATGCCCTAAGGTACCTAGAATTGCGTCATAAAACTTCCTTGAAATTTCAAGGTCATTTGCTCCAAGCATAATGTGACTAAACATTTTGTTTCCTTTATTAGTGATCCAAATAAATTCAAGTGGTTTTTTTAAACTCTTGTTTGACGCAATTATTGATGGCTTTAGACTTTAATTGCCTTAACCACTGTGGGTTGTATGTGGGTTTTTTACTAATAAGATCGCGTTGAGCTTCAGTAGCTTTGTCTAAAACAAAATCGGTTTCACATTTGCAGTATTCATCAAAATCCTCATCCGTAAATGAGTTACTTTTCATGCCTTTATGGTCTTTGAGTTGCTGTGTTGTACACGCTTTTTGCAGAGTATCGGCAAGTTCACCGGAAAAGCTTTGTGATGAAATCAATATCAAAATCAGAAAAGCTATTTTTTTGAGTGTGTACATAATATTTAAACCCTCTGTATTTCTCAAATATTTTACTTACACTAAATATATTTATTTTCTAACTTGACAAAAGCATTACAAATTCAATTGTCTTTCTCTCACCTTAACCCTTAACCTATAACTCTAAATTCATACCTTCTAGTTTCAAATTTTATAAAAATCAACCCCGTAACTGCTCTACATAATATGCAAGCCAGCATCAAGCATTAAATGGGTACCTGTGACAAGTGAGGCCTCATCCACCATAGATCTAGAATCATCCAGAGCGTATTTTTAATACCAGCTTGGCGAGTGGCCTGACGATACCATGATCCATCTTGCAATCTAAAGCGGCAAAGCCAAATCAGGCTTCCGCGTCTGCGGTGGATATCCACTTCACCGTCAAGCAAATAAAGCTCTGTGGGCTATGCGTATTTGCTATGCGTATTTGAGTTGGCTTTAGGCTGTGGATTGAGATTCTTGCTGGGTAAAGAGATTACTTCTAGGTGGAGTTGGGGTACTTTGATGACCTCAGTCACTTTGTGGGTGGCGTGCTGTTGTCATACAGCTATTTTATTTTCAGAGTTTTGATTGGACAACCTGACAGCTCAGGATCAGACATCCTTGGAGGGCTGGCCACTGCTAAATGATGTGTCCTTTTAAAAAACGGTGATGTAAGTGTTTATTTAATCAAAGCTCCACAATAGAAAAAACCACCCAAAGGTGGTTTTGGTGTTTCTTGGTGGCCCGGGGGGGGAGTCGAACCAGGACTAAGGATGTCTAAATCGCAATTAGAGTGATGCCTACTTTATTCTTAGTGGGTCCACATTCTTAAGATTCGTACCGTCTTCTCCTTACGCAAAATTTCATAAACTAAGCGATGTTAAATATTAATTCTGCTTGAGTAAACTCCTTTTAGATCGCCAACTAACTTCTCATAAGGCGGCGGATCTTGGAGAGGGCCTACTTCTAAAATATCCAATAAAGCCTGAGCTTTATCTTTGAGGCCTACTGCAGACAGTTTTTGGCATCCTTAATGGCGTATTTCGAATAAGCTAAATTCCAAGTTACCACTTCAATGCCTTTTTACTTTTAGCAATAGGCTCAGCTATAGCGTCTTTAATTGATTCAGGCATTCCTGAAATTGTCAATAGATATAGCGTCTCCTGAATAGCGCTCCAATCTTCTTCAGAAACTAAAACAGCATTTGCTTGCCTACCAGAAATGACTACTGGCTTGTGTGACTCTGCTGCTTGATCAATCAAACGATAGAGGCCTGCTCGAGCTTGGCTTGCAGTTAATGTAGTCATGATTTTTCCCTTTTTATTCTTGCACGCAAAAACGTACGCTTTGTCAAGCGGCCATCTCATCCACTTGATCAAAGATAATGCCCCGCACGAAGCAGTGCATTCTGAAGTCGTCCCTCACGCGCAATATGCTTGCGCTTTTGAACTACATACGTAATTTTGGTATTTATGGGGGAATTTAGACGAAAAAAAACCTCCTGATGGAGGTTCTTGGCGGAAGCGGTGTCTGCTCATTAAGCGTTTCAAGCAAACTCAACAAGCTCTCAAAGCCCCTTATTTAATTGACATCCAAGCAAATACTTGTGTCAATCAATTTCAACTGCTATCATGAAATGTCATTATTTATGGTATGTAGGTTGGAATGCCCAAAATTGCTAAACCACTAAACGACCTTCAGGTTAGGCGGATCACGCGAGTCGGATGGCACGCCGTTGGCGGTGTTGCTGGACTCTTACTTCAAGTACGTAAACCAACCAAGGAGGGGGCGCAAATGCCCCGCTCTTGGATTCTGCGGGTTAAGGTCGGCGAACAACGACAACCCATTGGTCTAGGGTCATATCCTCAAGTGTCTTTATCTGCAGCACGTGAGCAAGCTGGCAAGCTAGTCATGGAGGCCAAACAAGGTGTGAACCTAAAAGCAAAGAAACGCGCGCTTCGCAGCTCCATCTTGTCAGCAGCAGCTAAGAACAAAACCTTCAAAGAGTGTGCCGAAGCTTACATGGACGCTCATAGCAGGGACTACAGCAATGACAAGCACCGAAAACAGTGGCCTGCAACTCTCATCACCTACGCTTATCCAATAATTGGAAACATGTTGGTTTCAGATATTGTGATGCGCGACATCCGTAACGTACTTGAGCAAGACACAGCCATCGGCAAAAACAAAAAAGGGAAGCTCTGGTACGTAAAGACGGAGACCGCCAAACGCCTACTTGGGCGAATCAGGACAGTCCTTGATTACGCAACAGTAAACGACTACCGCTCTGGTACCAATCCAGCGCAGTGGACGGGTTATTTATCAACACAGTTACCGTCTCCCAAAAAACTTCAAAAGAAGGAACATCACCCTGCAGTTCCATATCAGCAAATAGGTGACTTTATGTCAAAGCTGCGATCAAACCCAAGCTTGAGTGCAAAGGCACTTGAGTTTTTAATCTTGACTGCCGTTCGCTCTGGATCAGTAAGGCAAGCAGAGTGGGGAGAGGTCGACTTAGACAAATCCCTTTGGACTATTCCTGCCGAACACACCAAGGCCCGCCAAGAGCACCGCATCCCTTTGCAGCCACAAGCCATTCAACTCCTGAAATCGATACCAAAGTTGGCAGGATCAAACTTAATTTTTCCAAGCCGAACAGGCAAGGCTCTAAGTGACATGGCATTCAGCCAACTAATGCGAGGGATGCGTGAACGAGGCGAGTTAACAGTGGAGGCTGTACCACATGGCTTTCGCAGCACATTCAGGGATTGGGCGGCAGAGCAAACGGCTTATCCAGACGAAATACGCAAGGCTGCATCAGGGCATACGGTTGGCGATGCCATCAAAGAAGCATATCAACGAACAGACCTACTGGACAAGCGACGCAAATTAATGAATGAGTGGGGTAGATTTTTGGATCAAACTGGCGCAAATGCCAGCAACACAATAACTTTATTGAAGCGTAGATGATGGTAAAGCCAGATAAATATTTTCACGACTTTGTCCAAGTAGACATCGATCCTAAATTTCGTGCCAAAGCTAGAAATAGCTTTCGTCGTGCAATACGAGACTTTTACTGTATGCAAAGGAAGTACGTATATCAACCCGAAACCGGTGAAAGAGTTCAAGGTGTTCATCAGGGCATTTACATTCAGCAGCAGAAAAATCAAAAACGAAAAATTGAAGTCATATTCGATGGGAAAAAACCTGGGAGACCTCAAAAAATAGAAATTCAAATCTTGATTTCACGATTATTCTTGATGTGGGGACGGTACGCCAAAACACATCCTACGTTTTCATGGAAAACAGACAAAACCATTGAAACAGATTTTGAGTGCATGCTTCTAGATTTATTGCCAAGACTTGGCGCAAGAGATGTTAGGGGTCATGTTGAAAAACACTGGCGTGCCCGGAGCCGAAGCTAGTTATGCAGCCCAAAGTAATAATTAACCAGTCCTAAATATGTGAGACATCGGCTCTACTAACGGTTACATCAACTACTGCTAAGGAGCAGCAAAATGAACCGATTTGAGCCATCTTCAACCTTCGATGATCTGCCGGACTTGGCATTGATTCAAATTCGACCCTTGGTCAATTATGGGGTACTGCCATATTCGGCCACAACTATATGGCGTAAATGCAAAAAAGGTGAGTTTCCTCAGCCAGTCAAACTGTCAGCTGGTATTACTGCCTGGAGAGTTGGTGAAATACGAAACTACCTTTTAGCCATCGGCGCACCAAAAACAAGAGGTGCAGCATGATCGGGAAAAAAATTAAACCATTCTGGAAGTATTCCCCCTGGCTCGACTCAACAAAAACGAATTTGTTTCGCGATGAGTTCCAGCTTATTGACGATCTCAAAATCGACTCATGGCTTGAGGAATCCAATGATTACTTTAAACCTTTGGAGTTATATCGGTGGATCGACCAAAACAACGGAGTGCACATGTTTTATAGAGGCCTTGCCCGATATGCACCAATGTTCAAAGTAATTGGGTACCACGGGCAGGAAGTACTTTGGATTTCACCACCACCTTCAGGTCATGGAAACGCGATTTACATGGTCATGGGGTATGACAAGGATCAGCAACTCCGTTTGGTCGGCGGCAACTATTTCACTGCGCCAAAACACAAAAGTGGAACAGTGGTGTCGGGCGCATCATTCTTTAAGCAGTATGACCTGGCAAATGAGTTTAACCAAATTCAACTTGTTAAAGCGACGGTTGAAACAAGCATCCAACCTGAAGATGAAAGTCTGGTTTTACATATTCGCAGTGAATGCGAACACTTTCACACGATGGCCATTTACATCACGGTTCTCACTGATCCAGGCAGCATGTTTCATGCGGGCAAAGCCGTGATCGAAGGAGTCAGGCCAGCTGACTTCTCTTACGAATTCTTTGGAGAGATCAAATGAGCCAGGATTTTTACCCCAATGACGATTTTGATTCAGATATTTTTGACTTCGATGAGTATTACCCAGAGGAAGCTTGGGAAGCACTTGAGCAGGCTAAAAATTTATATGAAGATAACGCCAAATTGAAATCAGATTTCACAGAAAAATTAGTTGATACGGTATCAAACGATGAATTTCTCAAAACAATCTTTGGCAATTCGTTCACATCAGCACATCCTCTTGTTTGCAAAAAATCTGGAGATCCTGACCTTTGTGGTTGGGCGCCAATCAAATGGCCGTGCAACACTAACTTGGATAATTTGAACTGGTACACCCTGCCTAGTCTGTATCAAGCTGATGAAACTGGAGGTTTTCGCGCCAAAAAAGAATTGGCAGTGTCTGTGCACGCTGTGATGGTTGATGATGTCGGCTCAAAAGTTTCAGCTGAAAAGTTTGAAAATTGCCCACCATCTTGGGCTATCGAAACCAGCCCTGGAAACTGCCAGTATGGTTACATACTCACCGAGGCAGTCACTGACCTGGATGTAGCTGACAAACTAAAAGAAAAATTGATTGAAGCTGGGCTCTGCGACAGTGGTGCGACTGGGGGTACTGCTAGATGGATGCGCTTACCCGTGGCGATAAACGGCCGTCCAAAATATGGTACCCCATCGCCAAAATGTCAACTTGTTCAGTGGAGACCAAGTTTAAGGTACACGGTTGATCAGTTGTACTCGGCATTGGGCTTAGATCAAATCAAGGCTAAGCCATCCAATAATTCAGCAACATCTAACCAGAATGGATTTTTCGCTCAAGCTCAACTGAGT
>CAITYM010000167.1 GCA_903896615.1 uncultured Burkholderiales bacterium | reverse complement strand
ATAACAGATGTGGAAAGGGGGGTGAAATGGAGACCCTACTAGGCTATCAAAACCGCCGCCGTTTCACCACAAAAACCAAGTATTACCAGTACTGGGTCCAAAACGACCTCTTTGATCTGGTTTTAGTTAAAACCTGGGGAAGTTTGACTTCCAAGCGGGGCAATCAGCAATCCGTGCCTGTCGCCCATCAAGAATTGGAAGGATTGTTTGCGTTGATAGACAAAACCCGCCTCGCCCATGGATACCTTCCCTCCCTTGGCGTTGGGGTAGAAAAGACGCGCCAGGCCAGCGGGTATAGCCTAATGTTGTCAGCTTCGAGTATTGAGTCATCAGATGCATCTAAACACTTGAAAGGTGACGGGCAATACAAGTATCTAAAACTTCCTCTCCTGGTTTATTCCACCAATTAAGGTCCGAGAATATTTCAACCTCACTAAATTGGTCGTATCCAGCCGCTTCGACCCATCCCCTTATCTTTTGGATTTCGATAATGCCGTCACCCATCATTCCCCTGTCGTTGAGCAAATCTCGTGTCGGCGTTAGCCAGTCACATACATGAAACGCCAACAATCTATCTTTTCCTGCTCTTTGTATTTGTTGTTTTAATTTGGGATCCCACCATGTGTGATATACATCAAGCGCTATCCCAAGATGTCCCGTTCTTTGCGGATCTAATGCATCGCATATATCAAGGGCGTGCTCGGTGGTGTTGATGCAAGCCCTCTCTGCGGCTTGCATAGGATGGAGGGGTTCGATCGCCAAGGGCATTCCAACTTGTACCGCGTATTCCAAAGCTTTAGCGATACCGTCAAAGACTTGTGACCTAGCAAGCTCTACATCTTTGTATTGAGCCCTACCTTGAAGGGCTCCTGGGAGGGAGCCCACAACAAGCACTAAGCAGGGAGCGTTAAGTTTTTTAGCCTCGTCGATGGCTAGGCGATTGTCATCATGTGCAGCTTGTATACCCTTGGAATCAGACGCAGGATAGAAGCCCCCTCGGCAATAACCACTGAGTTGTATAGAGTGGGATTTGAGTTGTTTGGCTATTTTATCTATTCCGACTGCTGCGACTTGATCGCGCCAGGGACTAATCACCCTGATATTTCTTTTGGCACATTCATCAATAATTTTGTCCAATGACCACTGTTTCTTAACGGTAGCAGTGTTAATAGATAACCATTGATGATCTTTAGTAAAGTCGCGCATTAAGAATCTTTCTCAATTTGTATTAAATGATGATTTCACGTTGAATTTGATGAATTACAGAGTCGTCAGACTTGTGTATTCGATCGTAATGGTTGGCTTCAAAATCCGTTAATAGCTAGAAGACTCTTCATGCGGTTAATAGCGAATTCAGGATCCTCAAGAAGATTTGCTTGATCAGCCAATTTGAATAGTTCAATCAAATGCATAAGGGAGCGACTGCTTTGCTGTCCACCAACCATAGTAAAGTGACTTTGGTGTCCATTTAGCCATGCCATGAAGACTACGCCTGTTTTATAAAACCGGGTAGGGGCTTTAAATATGTGCCTTGACAAAGGAACCGTAGGACCAAGAATGTTGTGAAAATTATCTATATGTCCATCAGCAAGTTCAGCGAGTGCAGCACTTGCGGCAGGTGCAATTGCGTCAAAAATACCTAATAATGCGTCACTATGCTGATTGATGGCAGCGGCTCCTACTCCGTCACCCGCAATAAGTTCGGCGTAATTAAAGTCGTCTCCCGTATACATTCTTACCCCCTTGCCGTCTATGCCTCCATGCGCAGGTAGACCTCTAAGGGCGATAATTTCCTTGTCTTTGTCAAGCAAGGATATTTTTATGCCGTCAACCTTAGATGCATGTGCCTGGATGATACCCAACACAGTCTTAGTCGCCTCCTCTGTATTGGCACTTCCCCAGTATCCAGATAATGCTGGGTCGAACATATCTCCAAGCCAATGCAAAATAACGGGCTCCTTTGCTTGACTTAATATGTGATCGTATACACGCTCATAATCAGCTTGACTTTTGGCAACTCGAGTTAAAGCTCGACTTGCCATGATAATCAATTTACCACCGAGCTTTTCTATAGCCTCCATTTGTAGGTCATATGCCTGGATAACCTCATCAACGCTTCTAACCTTTTCAAGATCTAGGTGATCCGTTCCACACCCAGAGGCAACAAGAGCGCCTGGATAACGTTTTGACGCCTCAACAGAGCGCGTAATTAGCTCTAAAGAAGTAGGCCAATCCAACCCCATGCCTCTTTGTGCGGTATCCATCGCCTCAGCTACGCCTAGACCTAAGGACCAAAGTCTCTCTCTATAGGCTATGGTTGCATCCCAATCGATGGCGCAATCAAGCCAGGGATCAACATTTGCTTTTGGATTTGAGACGACGTGGGCAGCTGAATAGGCGATACGGTTGAATTTTGCACCTCGCTTTGGTTTCGATGGTGCGTGTCCGATCAAAGTGTATGAACTTAGTTTGCAGGAAGAGTCGGGTAATTGAATGAGATGTGCCATAGCATTTTTGTGCGTTATTTAGAATTTAAGCGGGGGAACGTCAATCCAGCGTCGTTCCTTCCATGACTGGAGTGCACTCTCAACAAGTTGCACGCCCTTAGCTCCCTCCGGAAGAGTCCACCGATATGGCTCGTTTTCAACAATGTGTCTTATGAAATGTTCCCACTGAATTTTGAAACCATTGTCATAGACCTGAGTGTCCGGAACCTCTTGCCACTGATCCAAAATTTATCGATAATCCAAGCAGGGTTGCCAACTCTAAAAACCTCTACAACTCTATAGAAGAAATAATTCAAACCAGATCTACAAGTGATTGGCTAATAGCTTGTGAAAAATTTGGTATCCCAGCCTCACCAGTTCAAAATATTGAACAAATGATCAATCACCCCCAAACCCAGGCATTAGGGATAGTTCAAAATATTCCAAACTCAGATATGACCTTTATTGGATTGCCCATTAGTTTTGATGGTCAACGTACAAAAATCCGCACAGCCCCTCCAAAACTTGGGGAACATACTAACAATTATGTAAGAAGTACAAAAAATGAATCTTGAAAAATCTTACCAAACCTTTACTCTTAAAAGCGTAGGTGATCATGTCCTGCTGATCACATTAAATCGACCAGAAGTTGGTAATGCTCTTAATACACAGATGGGATTAGAGCTTTACGATTTGTGGCGAGAAATCACTGAGAATTCAGGTCAGATAAGGTGTGCCGTGTTAACGGGCTCTGGGCAGAAGATATTTTGCGCAGGCGGAGACTTAAAAGAGCGAAACGGTATGACCAAAGATCAGTGGAAGCGCCAACATGAAATCTTTGAACGTCATTACTGGGAGATGACTGATTTACCAATCCCATTGATCGCTGCTGTTAATGGTCACGCCTATGCGGGTGGGTTAGAGATGGCACTGAGTTGCGACTTTATATATGCAAGTCGTGTTGCCCGGTTTGCCTTAACTGAAGTCACACTTGGCATAATGCCTGGGGCGGGTGGGACACAAAACCTGCCCCGCGCGATAGGGGACAGACGAGCAAAAGAAATCATACTTACCGGAAAACCCTTTAGCGCAGAAAACGCATACCAGTGGGGGCTTGTCAACGAGTTGTTTGATGCCGACAAAGTACTTGAAGAGGCATTGAACACTGCAAAGATCATCGCTGGTAATGCGCCTTTGTCAGTAAGGCAAGTTAAAAAATCAATTCGATACGGATCTCAAATGGAATTGAAAACTGCCTTTAGATTCGAGGTCGAATCATACAACCACTTGATCGACACATCTGACCGAGTTGAGGGGGTGCTGGCGTTTAACGAGAAACGCCCACCTATATTTAAAGGCTCTTAATTTGGCCTTAATTCGGACCTCATTTAATATTTTCAATTAAATCCTTTCAAATCAAGTCTAGCTTTAGAGCTTACAAAGTTAATACAGCAATAGTCTTATCATCTTATAAACGGCAGCGGCCTCATGAAACAAAACACAATACCAGATTCGATTCAAGTCGCAGCAGGCGAGGATTACACTGAGATTAGGGAGAGTATTCGATCTATTTGTGCGAATTTTCCTGGTAAATATTGGCGAGATTTAGAGGAAAAGGAAGCCTATCCGACTGAGTTTGTAAAGACTTTAACTGAAGCTGGATACTTGGCGGCTCTGATTCCTGAGCAGTACGGAGGCTCGGGCATGCAGCTAAGGGCCGCGGCTGCCATATTAGAGGAGATACACGCTAACGGCTGTAACGCAGGCGCATGTCATGCAC
This sequence comes from uncultured Burkholderiales bacterium, assembly GCA_903896615.1. GTDB lineage: Bacteria > Pseudomonadota > Gammaproteobacteria > Burkholderiales > Burkholderiaceae_C > Limnohabitans. Next base: position 11,424 of record CAITYM010000167.1, on the reverse strand, counting down.
AAATGTACATTATGGGAACCTTGCTCAGGCACGGTAGCGAGGTTCAAAAATCTTTATACCTTCCCCAAATTGCAAGTGGTGCACTTAGATTGCAGGCCTTTGGTGTAACGGAACCAACCACGGGCACAGACACTACAAAGTTAAAAACAAAAGCTGTTCGAGTGGGTGATCATTACATCGTAAATGGCCAAAAGGTATGGACTTCCCGTGCTTTGCATTCTGATTTAATGTTGCTTTTGGCTAGAACGACTCCGCTTGAAGAAGTTAAAAAGAAAAGTGAGGGCCTGTCTGTTTTTCTAATTGATATAAGAGAATGCCTTGGCAAAGGTCTAGAGATCAAACCTTTAAAAGCGATGATCAATCATAACGCAACAGAGGTATTTTTTAGTGATGTGAAAATTCCAGCCTCAAGTCTTATCGGAGAGGAAGGTAAGGGGTTGAAGTATATATTAGACGGAATGAACGCAGAGCGTATCTTGGTTTCTGCTGAGGCGATTGGTGATGCGCGTTGGTTTATTAAGAAAACAGTTGAATATGCAAATGAGCGCATTGTCTTTGACCGTCCTATAGGTAAAAATCAAGGCATTGCTTTCCCCATCGCTCGTGCATATGCGGAAACTGAAGCTGCAGATTTGGTTCTCAGGCGAGCTGCAGCATTATTTGCTGCAAATCTGCCTTGCGCAGATGATGCCAACATGGGCAAACTATTAGCTTCTGAAGCTTCTTGGCGTGCTGCTGAGGCGTGCATTCAAACCCACGGAGGATTTGGATTTGCTCGCGAATATGATGTTGAGAGAAAATGGAGAGAGACTCGGTTATTCCAAATTGCCCCCATATCCACTAATTTGGTTCTAAGCTATATCGCGGAACATATATTAGAGTTACCCAGAACATATTGAACTTAAATCAAACGTCATTACTGTCCGGTTAAAAACCTAGCAAATTCATTTGCTTAGGGTCGTCTTCATTGTCGTCAATGTGCCGACCGGGCTGAAAGGCCCATGAAATCTCACTTTTCTCAAAAACAGATACTGAAAGTATCTGCAAAATAGTGTAAAGCGAAGTGTTAATTTTGAGCTCCTTGCGAATAATAGCTATCAGTACATATGTTGACACGGCGCACCAGATTTGAGTCTTGACGGCGTTCTCTGAATTGCCTAGAAACTTCTTGATTCTTAGATGCTGTTTTATCCATTTGAAGAACAATTCGACCTGCCATCGGCTCTTGTATAGTGCAGCTATGGTCTGGGCTGGTAATGAGGTATTGTTTGTTAAGAAGATCAATATTTGTTCGGTTTTTGGATCGCGGAATTTTATCCTTCTCAGATGCTCTGGATACTCTTGTGCCTTGTAGAAGCCGTTGAGCATTATGGTTTGATCGTATATGAGACCACTGTCTTTGTCCACGGCGTGTGAATAAACCCGCCGTGCATCTAGATTGCTCTTGGCTCTGGTCACAAAGAATGATCCACTTTGGTGAAGCTTGTATAGGCGTCGAAAGTCGATGTACCCTCTGTCCATTACGTAGAAGGCCCCGGGCTCGAACGTGAGCATATCGAGCACATTGACTTCGTGCATCTTGCCGTCGCTGATCTGTATAAATGCGGGTATTGAGCCCCTGAGGTCTAAAAGTGTGTGCAATTTGACAGCTGCTTTGGCTGTGCGAAATGGAGCCCAATCGAACAGGCTCAAGCACAGATCTATGGTTGTAGCGTCCAATGCATAAACTGTGTTCTCGAGCTCTAAACCCAGATCCTCGCTTGCATACAGTTTGCGAGCCTTCTTGATGAGTAAAGCTGCTAAGTCGGACCAGACTCTCCAGTCTCTTACTTCGTTGGCATCGGCTAATGTTGATTTGCGAACTGGATTGCGAAACCCCATCGCATATAGCTTCTTGGAATTGGCTCCAAGAGTTACCTCGATATCTCGCAAACTCTCGCGCCAAGTTAACTGAGCAAAAGCCATGATTCTGAATTGCTCTGCGCAATTGAGGCGACGAACCCCGCTGTCTGCGTTGTAGCGTTGAACGATCCGAGTAAAGCTGGTCCAGGGCACAAATTCCATGACTTGTGCAAACAAGGTCTTGCCAGTATTCATAGGTACTCTCCGGCTGGGGGAATACCTTAAAAATACTCGAAAAAGTGGAATTTAAGTTCAAATCGGCACCAAAATAAATCGCGTGGAAAGGCTTATGAATACTGGATTTCTTCTAAAATTGAATCAATTAAACCGGACAGCAGTGTGAGCAACCATAAAAATAATGGTGATAGCAAGGAACATCCGTACTATGGACGTTGGTTCTCTAGATCGCTTTTTGGTCTTTAAAGGCATTGATTTCAGTCGATGAATAACCCAGGGAAGTTAGTACCTCGTTTGTATGTTCTCCCAATTCGGGGGCAACCCGAGATACAGAGGAGGGTGTTCGTGAGAGCTTCACTCCTTGGTTTAAAAGTGTCACCGATCCAAGTTTTGGGTGATCAAGGGTAACGCTTACTTTTTGCTCCTTAACCTGCGGGTCATCGAAAACATCCTTGACGTTGTATATGGGTCCGCAAGGAACGCCGTACTCATTTAATCGATTGACCCAATACTCCTTGGTTTGGTTCATGAATATACTTTTTAGCACAACGTTTAAAGCAGTTCTATTGACCACTCGGTCTTGCTCCAGAATAAAGCGTGCATCGTTCTTTAGTTCTTGTTGTTCAATTGCTTCACAAAATTTCAACCACATCGGCTCACCAGAGCAGGCGACGTTAATGTAGCCATTAGCACATGCATAACAAGAGGTTGGCATGCTGGTTGGATGATCATTGCCAACTTGTTCTGGTATTTTCCCGGTCATTAGATATTTAACAGCTTGGAAATCCATGAGTGAAATGCCTGCCTGAATTAACGAGCTTTGAACCCACTGTCCTTGATTAGAGAACTCTCGCTCAAGCAGGGCAGTCATGATACCAAGCGCGCTTAAGTAACCTGCTGTCATATCGGTTACAGCCGCTCCTACCCTCATAGGACCACCACCAGGTTCACCCGTTACTGACATGAGTCCACTCAATCCTTGTGCAGTTTGATCAAACAAAGGTCTTTTGCTATAGGGACCAGTTTGACCAAATCCGGAGATTGAGGCTAAGATAATTCTTGGGTTGATGGATTTGAGCTTTTCGTAACCAATGTTAAGTCTATCTTTTACGTCTGGTCGAAAATTCTCAACAACTACATCAGCGGTTTCAACTAATTTGTAAAATATTTCCTTGGCATCTTCATTTTTAAGATCCAGTGTTATTGACCTGGTATTTCTGTGCAGATTTTGCATATCAAAACCTAGACGACCTCCCGCCATTAACATTCCCTCACCCAGATGTGGCGGGGACTCAATACGGATAACATCAGCTCCAAAATCCGCGAATTGTTTCACGCAAGTAGGACCAGCGCGGGCACGAGTAAGATCTAGTATACGAAATCTTGATAGAGCGTTGGTTGTCATAAACTTTAATGGAATTAATTTTGGTCAATTTTTAATTAGATCACAATCAGTAAAACTGCATCCCTTTTGGATAAGTTTTATGATAATTCGTTAGACTCTGGATTTGCTGCGCTATCAGTAGGATTTTTTCATCATCATTGGTACGACCGCCAATTTGCAGACCAATAGGCAAATCGTCTTTGTCAAAACCAATTGGAATTGAAATTGCGCACATATCCAATAAATTAAAGAGCCTTGTGTATCTAACTGGTGGTCTATCGTGATTAGCAGCTTCAACGGGTATGGGTGTGCATACCGATGACGGGGTAAGAATTGAGTCCAAACCAGCAGTCGCTTTGGCAAACTCTTGCTTCATTGCGCTTTGCGCTCTTATAGCACTTACGTATTCTGTTGCTGTTAATTGCGTTCCCGCGATAAGTCTTGGTCGAACAGAGCTATCAACTGGTTTAGTGAGATCCTTTGCTAATTCTCCGTATTCTGTGGCAGCCTCGGCAAGCATAATTACTGAGGAAACTTTAGCAACAGCCTCAAACTTAAAGGGCATATTTATTGTTTCAACTACGACTCCAAGTTCAATGAGTTTTTCAATACTTTGCTCATATGCATGGATGACGTCTGGGCTAACGCCATTTAATTCGTCTGGGTGAAGTCTTCCCATACGAAGCTTGCTTAATTCAAAGTTACTCGTTTGAAACTCATAATTTTTCTCAAATTCAGAGCTTGACAAAATCTTGAATAAATCAAGAAGTGGAGCAGCATCTTTTGCAAAAACTCCAACTGTGTCTAAGGAATCGCTCAGCGGTGCTATACCTTTCGTGCTTATTGTATTAACGGTCGTTTTCATACCTGTAATGGAGCAAAAAGATGCTGGTACACGTATTGATCCACCAGTATCGGTTCCAATTGCAAGAGGCACCATGCCCGACGCCACAGCTACAGCAGATCCACTGCTTGAGCCTCCAGGGGTTAAATGCATTTTTAAATTCCATGGGTTTTTGGGCGTCCCCATATGCTCATTGTTACCCCACGCACCAAAAGCAAATTGAACAGTATGCGTTTTTCCAATAACTATGACTCCTGCTTTCTTAAGCAGATTAACAATGTCGGCTGAGCTATTTTTTACTTCTCTGTTTAGTGGTGAGCCGGCTGTGGTAACTCTACCTTCGATATCAATTAAATCCTTGATTGCTATTGGCAAGCCGTGCAGGGGGCTTAAGAGCAACCCATTACTTCGCATAGTATCTGCTGCTTTTGCTGCGTTTAACGCTTCATCAGCGTAGACTTCTACAAATGCATGAAGATTTGAATCTAATCGTTGGATCTTATCTAGATAATGATTAACTATCTCTACTGAAGTAATAGAACCTTTTTTAATTCCCTCTTGTAATTCAGAAGTATTGTTAAAAGTGAATTCAGTCTTGGTCATGTTACTTACTTTTGGGGAGTAGCAAACAGTTGCCCGCCGTCCACATTTATCACTGTGCCACTTAGGTAGCCACATAGGTCAGAGCATGCAAAAACAGCTAAATTTGCAATCTCTGACGGATCTGCCATACGTCCGAAAGGGAGTGCTGTAGTTAGTTCCATCCAGCGACTTGCGTCGCCGAGTTTGTCGATCGCAGTTTTTTTCATCATAGTCTCCATCCGGTCACTCTTTGTTGGAGACGGGTTTATTCCAAAAACTCTAACCCCTGAGCGAACACTTGTACCGCCAATACCTTGAGTAAAAGCAATCAATGCACTATTTGCCGCCGCACCGCAAATATACTCATACCTAGGGGAAACACCCGCCATTCCTATGATGTTACAGATAACGCCGCTCTTTTTTTCCTGCATTTTTTTAAGGTAAAGCCTGGTCAGGTTGATATATCCAAAGACTTTCAGTTCCCAAGAATTGCGCCATTTGTCTTCATCAATTTCAAAAATATTGCCACCAGGAATCGCTCCAGCGTTGTTTATCAAAACATCCACATTTTGGAATTGATCGTAAAGGGAGTTACAAGCACTTGATTGTGAGAGATCTAGTGCGGCTGTTTTAATGTGGTCCTTAGCGAATCCCTTTTTTGTCAAACTCGCAACAGCATCATCAAGGTTGCCGGTGTCTCTGGAAGTAATGATTACTTTTGCTCCTTCTGATAAGAAAGATTCTGCAATCGATAGACCAATTCCCTTTGATCCACCTGTAATTAGTACTGTCTTTCCTTTGAAATTTAAGTTCATTTTGAAATTTGTATTGTGTTATTGTGTTTTTGTTAAATAAGTGATTAGCTTGGAACCTGTGCTTTGTACCAGTCATATATTTGTTCGCCGTTCATAAAACAAACACCTGGTGTTTTTATTAATAAGTCAAGCATTCGCTCAAAACTGTTAAACCTGTGTGGAACACCGATCAGATGGGGATGCAAACCTAGAGCCAATACTCTGGGGTGAGTGAGAGACTCTCTTTGAAAGAGCTCTAGGGTATTTTTTAATCTTAAGTACATCTCCTCAGATGAGTGACGCTCTACAGCGTAAATAATGGAATCATTGACCTCTAAGTTATAGGGTAGCGCTAGGAGTGGTCCTTTTTGTGTCGTCATCCAACTTGGTACATCATCAATAACCCAGTCAAATACGTACTTGATACCCTGACTAACCAATATCTCTGGCGTAGTGTGTGACTCCCGAAGTCCTGGACTTAACCAACCTTTAGGTCTTGTTCCGATAAACTTTTCAATTATCTCAAGACTGGTTGCGATCAGTTCTTCTTCTGCACTTGCTTGATTGAGTGTTTTTTGGTGGATGCCGTGAGCTATAAATTCCCATCCAGCGTGATGCATTGCTTCAGCCGCTCTGGGGTAGGCCTTTATAACTCCAGCGTTAAAACTGGTTGAGGCTGGTAAACCTCTGCTTTGTATTGCATTAATGATTCGTGGCAAACCAGCACGCATGCCGTAATCGGCCCAACTAAAATTTGGAACGTCAGGAATGGTTTCTTTGCCGTGCGGCGGAGTAATAATCGTCCTAGGCATTGCAGACTCAAACTGCCAGTGCTCAACGTTCACTACGAGGTGAACGATAATAGCCCCCTCTTTTGGAGCAGAAATTTTAGGGCCCTCATTAGAGAATCGGTAAGGGACTCGCGGATTAGCCATGTGTGCTCCGAATCATGTGAAGTATCTCAAGTCGCAGTGATCTAAAGATCTTGGAGGAGGTATCCTCAAGCTTTCTTGGTCGATCTAGTGGGACGCTTATTTTTCTGTCGATCTTTCCAGGTCGTGCAGACATTACATAGATCGAGTCCGCAAGAAAAAGTGCCTCATCAATATCGTGAGTTACAAAAATAATGGTGGGTTTTAACTTTTGCCAAACTGAAAGAAGAAGCTCTTGCATACTCAATCGGGTTTGAGCATCTAGGGCGCCAAATGGCTCATCCATTAAAAGAATGTTTGATCCAAGCGTTAATATTCTTGCAATTCCTACCCTTTGCCGCATACCTCCTGAGAGTTGAACGGGGAGATGATCTCTAAAGTCCTCTAGTCCGACCATTCTGAGCATTTGATTAGCACGGTGCTCGTACTCATGACGAGGAATATTATTTACTTTAGGACCGAAGATAACGTTATTCCAAACACTTAACCATGGAAATAGCGCAGCTTCTTGGAACACAACGCCTCTATCGGGCCCGGGAGCCGTAATTGTTTCATCGTTAATCAGTAAAGATCCTGAACTAGGAAATTCAAATCCAGCAATTAAATTTAATAGTGTTGACTTACCACAACCCGAAGGCCCCAGCAGAGCGACAAATTCTCCCGTCGCAACGCTCAAATTAATATCTGTAAGCGCAGTGACAGGGGATTTGGAGTTATAAGTTTTACTAAGTTCTTTTATTTCAATGTTGGACATGTTGATTCAGTATGTTAGTGACTTTGAAGGATTCGCCAACTCAAGAATTTATTTTGAACTAAAACAATAATTTGGTCACTGATAAAACCCATTACTCCAATAGAGATCATGTCAGCTAAAACGATATCCATTCGTCCTACATAATAAGCATCCCATAAAACATATCCAAGTCCAGATTTGACAGCGACCATCTCAGATACGATAACTGCAGTCCATGCGATTCCAAGTCCAATCCTTAATCCTGTAAATATGGAAGGAGTAGATGCTGGTAAAACTACTCTTAATAGGAGTTGATAGGGGCTTGCTCCCATCATTAGAGCGGCTCTTACGAAATTTTTTTCAATATCACGCGCACCCTGGGTAGTGTTCACAACGATGGGGTAGAGCCCTCCAAGAAAGATTAGAAAGATGGAGCCAAAGTCCTTAATCCCAAAAATTGCGATCGAAAAAGGTAGCCATGCGGTAATTGGGATAGGGCGTAGACCCTGGATGAGTGGGTCGACAATACTTGATGCTAATCTACTCCAACCTATCATGAGTCCCATTGGTATACCAATAAAACAGGCTAATAAAAATCCTTGGATAACTCTTGATCCAGAATAGGATACGTTTGCAGTCCATGTTCCTAGGTAAGGATTAAGACCCATCCCAGGTTTTGCAAAAATCCAGTCCCCCCAACCTTGTAGCACTTTTAAAGGGGTAGGAAGAATTCCTGCAAACTGCGGTAATTCACCTAAGTATTGCCAAACTATGCAAATTAGAACGGGAAGGGTCAATCCTAGTAATATTTTTTTAAATTGAGGATTGATCATACAAATTTATTTTTTTAATTCCCTGACCAAAGAGTCATCATACAAATCAGTGGCTTCTTTTGCTACAGATTTTTGTATGATTCCTTGTTTAAATTGAGCTTCAGTGAGGTTGAAGATTTGCTCTTTTGTGAGTACACCGCCAAGCTTAATAATTTTTGCGGACTCTTTAGTTACATTTAAAGGGAGTCCTGTGTATTTGGAATAATTTTCAGCAAATAGGTCGTTATTTTTTTGTAATTGTTCTTCGGCTTTTAAGTAAGCCCACAAGAACCGCTTGACTAGCTCCTTTTTAGTGCTCATGGCTTCGCCGGATGCTGCGAGCAAGCCTAGTTCACCACCGACAGATTTTGACTGACTATAGTCAAGATTTTTTGCAAAGTAAGTGTCGCCTTCAACTACAGACTCAGATTCAAAAGGCTCCCAAAGAACCATTGCATCAATATCGCCGCGCTTCATTGCTTGAACAAAAGCTGTTCCACCACCTTGAATGTTGACAGGGGTGAAAGAGTTATAGGGAATATTTTTCTCAATCAAAGTCATCGCAAATTGAAGCCATACAGCAGATCCAGGAGCAATGCCGATCTTTTTATCTTTGATATCAGCCCAGGTATCTATTTTGACGCCCTTACGCACGACTAGATATTTGGCTGACCCGCCAACACCGGTCAGACCAATCAGGTTTTTACTGCCCTGTGATGCAGCTACACCAAGATCTCCAGGAGCAACTGCCGTAACGTCTACAGAGTTAGATAAAACTGCAGTTCTGGCATCCGCGTAACGGACAAATTCAGCTCTTTTAACTTCAATATTAAGTTTTTTAAGTTCTTCCTCTACAAATTGCATCGGCGCCAAATGTCCAACTTTAACGTACCCTACGGTTAACACCTCGTGGTCTTTCATTGGGCTAGGAGCTGGTCCAATTGCAAAGGCACTTGTGCATATTGTTAGAGCAAGGGTGATGCTGGCTTGTATTTTCTTAACGTGCTTCATAAATACCTCATAGATTTGTTAATGCGTAATGGATTGTTGGAGTTTATTTATTCAAATATTGATTAATAAGCGCTCATTAGCTATGCACTGAATCTTAGTTGCTAAAGTCATAGTTAAACACAGAAAGTAAAAGTTCATTTGAAGCGCTAAATATCATCGAAGAAAAAGTTATTACAGTTTTTTTGAAATTGAGTTTACGTAAACCATTTAAAATATGCTCGTGAAATTTATTCGCTGTTAGGCAAAACTTTAAATACTTTTCTACATCCATTACCTATCAAGCAATTAATCTGCCAGGGAAAAGCTTCAAAAGGGCTCGTAAATAATCGGAGCAATTTCTGATTGCCCATTAGTAGTGCCAAATTCGCACCAAATCAGGTCGTACACTATTTTAAAGACTCAGATCTAACGATATGCTAGGTAATATACTTAGTGATAGTACAAAGATGATCGTCCAGATGTTCTGCTTGCCCGTAGAGGCTTGGAAATTATTGCAAAGTAAGACCTAACTGCCTTTATTCGAATTTTTCGAAGGGACTCTTTGCCTAATTCCAATTCTGAATTAACGGACAGAGGATCATGATTCACTTAGATTAAACCCCACGAAGACCTTTATGAACCACCCAATTCCAAAACCAGACCAATATCAAGACATGCGCGAAGCATTGCGTGACCTATGTGGCAGCTTTGACTCAGCCTATTGGCAAAAGATTGACCATGAACGCGATTACCCGCAAGCATTTGTAGATGCCATGGCTCAGGCTGGCTGGTTAGCTGCTTTGGTTCCACAAGAATACGGTGGTTCTGGCTTGGGGTTGGCTGAGGCATCCGTGATTATGGAGGAGATTAACTTCGCGGGCGGTAATGCTGGTTCATGTCACGGCCAGATGTACAACATGGGAACTTTATTGCGTCATGGCTCTGATGCTCAAAAGAAGCTATACCTGCCAAAGATCGCTACCGGTGAATTGCGTCTGCAAAGTATGGCGGTCACTGAACCCACAACCGGCACTGATACCACCAAGTTAAAGACCACCGCAGTTAAAAAAGGTAACAAGTATGTTGTTAATGGTCAAAAGGTATGGATCTCCCGTATTCAGCACTCTGATCTGATGATTCTCTTGGCAAGAACAACACCGCTAGCTGAGGTGACCAAGAAGTCTGAGGGAATGTCGACCTTTATCGTTGACCTTAAAGAGGCAATTGGCAAAGGCATGGAAATCCAGCCTATTGCAAATATGGTTAACCATGAAACTAATGAAGTCTTCTTTGATAACTTAGAAATCCCGGCTGAGAACTTAATTGGGGAAGAGGGAAAAGGCTTTAAATACATTCTGGATGGTCTAAATGCAGAGCGCACCCTCATTGCCGCTGAATGTATTGGTGATGCCTACTGGTTTGTAGATAAGGCTCGTCGCTACGCAAATGAGCGCGTGGTATTTGATCGTCCAATTGGCAAGAATCAAGGAATTCAATTTCCGATTGCCGATTCCTATATTGAGACTGAAGCAGCTAACCTTATGCGCTTTAAGGCATGCGAACTATTTGATGCTAAACAACAATGTGGTGCCGAGTCCAATATGGCCAAGTACTTAGCTGCTAAAGCCTCTTGGGAGGCAGCTAATGTTTGTTTGCAAACGCATGGTGGCTTTGGCTTTGCGAATGAATACGATGTGGAGCGGAAGTTCCGCGAGACACGCCTCTACCAAGTAGCGCCGATTTCTACTAACTTGATTTACTCCTACGTTGCTGAGCATATTCTCGGCCTCCCACGTTCTTTCTAAGAGATTCCAATATGAGTATTCGTCCTTGGGGTGGTGTTACTGTAGTTTCTCTTGAGCATGCAGTGGCAGCTCCTCTGTACATGCCAGCTGGCGAGGAAGCAAAGTCACAACTAACTCAATCTTTGCAACTTCAAATGCGCGCTGAGTAGATACAAAAATTAATTAAACCGACATTTTCCATTCGACTTGATTCCGAATGGAAGCCATTCAAAAAAGAGTATGATTTGATTGGGTTTTTAGGTTTTCTCTGATTTTAACCCATTCACTTTTTTAGTGCGAGGTGTTTGATGGACTTTGAACTCGCTTTTACCGATAAAGAGATTACGCCCTGTTTTAATATACAGCTAATTAATTTTATTGTCAATTATTTCAATGCTTTAATCAAGCGAACGCTTTTTATAATTTGCGCTACAATGTAGCTCAGATTGATATTAATCAAAAGGATAAACACATGACTGCCAATGCTGTT
>CAITYM010000166.1 GCA_903896615.1 uncultured Burkholderiales bacterium | reverse complement strand
CTATAGCCATTCACGTTTCCAGTATTACCAAATAGTATGTCAATGTTCCCGTTGTTCTCATGTATTACTGAACAGGCACTAAAGAAGTTACTCCCAGTCACAGAGACCAATGCATTTTGATTGAGGGTGAATGTTTGATTACCATTGTTGATGTATATACCACCAACACTTCCCGAATACCCCCCAGCAACTAATACGTCTAGAAATCCATCACCATTGATATCGTCAACACATGCGCCATGACTCATAGTTTGTTCTGGTAGATTAGATCTAGTAAATCCACTTCCAGTATTCCATAGGACTACGCCATTTCTTGGGTATTCTTGAACTCCGTCGCCAAAGCCAGGAAGAAATATGTCATTTTTTCCATCGTTATTAAAGTCCGCGATGAATGAATGTTGACTCCCACCATACACATTTGAACCGGGGAGCAAGGTTGAAGTCTTGTCAGTAAGTGTCCCATCTGAATTCTGAATCAAGATGGAGATAGTTGCAGTGGGTGCATCAGAATTCCAACCACCGATCACAACGTCGTCCAATCCGTCTCCATTTAAATCTCCAGTCGCGAGATTCTGGACTAAATTATTTGAAACAGATTGATTGGCAACTCTTGAAAGGGGGGGGGAGTTTCCTCCTGTAGTTATGGATCCACCACCACCCCCGCCGCAAGAGGCCAAAAGGAGGAATATTAATAGTTTGAGAGTAGAGTTGAAGACTTTCATTATCCTCGCTAGTAAATCTAAGGGACTATGGTTTTTTTCTATATAACCTGAGCGCTTTATCTAGAGTAAAAAGACCTGATGTGCCGATATCTGAATAAAGGCTATTTTACTCAGGGGTCAAAACTACTGGTTTTCTGCCAAGCGACCGCCTAACTACTGGCTTAGCAGCATGAGCTGTATTTTTCTTAGTTGCTTTAGAAGTTTGAACGGTATTCATAAAAATTCCAATTAGGAATTAACATCCTAACACTTAGGGTTCGGATCTCAAAGCAACGTGTATGCGCACTACAATTATTGTCGGTAAGTGAGTTGTACACCCAAGATAAAACCGCTTTTTCTCAATTTGGGCGCACAAAACCAGCAGATCGGTGAAGTGAGAGCGGGATTTCTTAAGGTGTCCCGAGTCTAGAGTCATAAATGTATTGCCTTACCACCTTTGCTTTGATCAGCTCAGCCCCCTTGTGCTTTGGATTAATAAGGACGTTAAATTCCTCAGGAACGATTACGGATGGCACCAAGAGCAATAACCCATTTCCAGCCTTTAGCCATGCATCTCCGACTTGAGTACTGCCTAGCCCTGGGGGTTCCGCGACCCATGTCGGCGGCAACTGTTTAGGAGTTCGAATTTCCCGGTTCTTCCACAAATTACCCGGGATCTCGATGCTGACCAAGAATCGATTACGACACGCGATATCGTCGCCCAGGTGAGCTAAAGTCTCTAAAGTGCAAAGTGAGATTGAGGTACTTGCGTAAACTACATGATTACCTTCGCTGTTCCAACGTCCCCCGGTAATAGCCGCTCCCCCGCCCGTCAAATCTGTAGAAGTGAAATCCCGTGTATCTTTGGCAATACGCCACAAAATAATGTCAGAGTGGAGACTTGATGACATCAGGCGACGACACCAAACTCAATTCGTCCCAGCGTCTTTATTACCAACTCAAAACCACTCTCTGTGTCCATAAGAGATACGGGGGTAACCCCTCCAAGAGCGCGAATTTCCCTTTTAAACCAAGCTGCTGCTGCGGCTCGATCTTCAAAAACATTCTCAGCTTTAGCCAGGGCTTTTGCTGATCGCAACACTGCGTCGCCTTCAGAACTCGTCAGTGGTGTCTTTTTCTTAATCCGAGCCTCAATCGTGCTGCGCGGTAAATGCAGATGATCTAAAAAACTAGAGCGTGGCATGTCTAAAGCATCACTCATCTCACAAACATAAATTGCAGGCAGGCCACCGCGCACCTGAGTTGTTTGCCCCCAAAGGTCTAGATTAACCAAGCTAAAAATGGAATCTTTACTTCGTTTGCTAGTGCTTGATTTAATTACTTGATAGACTTGAGACCTTTTAGAGGCGGATTTAGCGAGTGCTGACGTGCGTTGTTTCGAAACATTCATATCAAGATGTATTGGAGATTTGTTGGGCGGCATATTAATCCAATTCAGGCAATTATTTGTCTAATTATAGACAATTTTACTCTATTTGAACAACACAGATTGTGTCTTCATTAAAAGAGGTCAGTTCCGATCCTCCATTCGTTCCACAAATGACAGGCGAGTGGGATTTAGAAAATGGAAACCACTATCAGAGAGTCAAGCTCCTGCCATCTCCTGCCTTTAGTTAGGCCGGCGTGATTGACTATGATCGATCAAGCCGATTGTTCGATTCCAACTAATTTAATTAGTTCCTCGATAATCCAGCCGGCCTTGGTAGGTGCTGAATTTGGGCAGGCAACATAGAGTTGTTTTATTAGCTTGTTACATGCCCTTGATCCGCCGTATTGGCTAGTAATTTTTTCTATCAACACTCTAGGTATCGATACAGAGGTATTTTTGTGATCTGTCCTAACTTTAACAACGAGCTTGCTAGATTCTTGTAAT
>CAITYM010000165.1 GCA_903896615.1 uncultured Burkholderiales bacterium | reverse complement strand
GTCCAATTGGGGTTATTACAGCGCATTTCATATTTATTTAATGAGTTATTTAAATAGCTCTTATTTTGTGCAATGTGTGGAATGTATTAGTTTATCTGTAACGTAAAAGTTTCACCAGTAACCAAATTAATGACTTAGAAAATTCTTAACTCAATACGCCAAAGGGGCTTTTTCAATCAATCTATTAAACATTCATGTCTTTCTCCCACTCCGTAGTTACTCGGTCAAAAAACCCTGTGTTTATGCGGGTTTCAAGCTGCTCAAAACCGAGTGTGTAACTTTTGTGTAAGTCGAGGTACTATTTTCTAAAAAGTTTCGTAACCTAATTCTTTTCTTAATCAAAGACTTAAGCAATTTTAAGTTGCACACTGTGCTGAACTTAAATTAGTTATTCAATTCCTTTTTCTGTAACTACCCTTTTTACAAGAGGAAGCATTTGCTTAGCCCAAATCTGGCAACCATTTTCGCTTAGATGTCCGCACCCCTGCCCATCTAGTTGACAGAATTCACGAGTACGTGTCATTCCCTTTGTATAGTTGCCGTAAAAATATGCACCATTACTTTCGCTGAACACCCTTGCATCCTCTGGAGATTGAATGCTTCTATTCGAAACATAGATTGAAGGAATATTTTTTTCACTCAAGAATTGGAGAATTTCCTTGCTTTTTTCAAGACTCCAAGAAATATTAGTTTCGTTAGGGCCAGGCTCGAAAATTACAAGTTTAATGTTCTTATTATTTGATAAATTAGATTTCAACCTGCTCAACATAAATTGAGGCTTGTCGCCATCAAGTCCAGCATTGATAACAGATGCGCTAATTTTTTCTTCTATCAATAATTCATTTAAAGTTTTGGTGAAGGCTTGGTTTGCGTTGTGACAGTTGATATTGCTACTTCCTAACGCCAAGATATCAAATGCTTGGATGTGGGTTGTTATCAAGAAAAGCAAAATGGCAAAAAGTTTTTTCATATTTCCAATCCTGTTAACTTATGAAAAGTTTTATCGATGCTCTAACGTAAGTTATTTCGTAATAAGAATCTTACGCTAGGTGTAACTATGATTTCGAATAGTGTCTCGAATGTGTAAGTTTATGTGTAACTTAAAACCTTCACAACTAATAAAATCAATGACTTAGTGATTCCTTAGATTGACACTCAAAAATCAAAAGTCTTTACAAATCAATCACTTAAAAATTCCAGTCATTCCCACTCGATAGTAGCAGGAGGTTTGCTGGACACATCATAGGTAACTCTGTTAATTCCTCTCACTTCATTTATTATTCTGCCAGAAACTTTTTTCAATAGTCCGTAGGGAAGCTCAGCCCAGTCCGCAGTCATAAAGTCATGAGTTTGTACGGCTCTTAGCGCTACTACATAGTCATATGTACGGCCGTCGCCCATTACGCCCACGCTCTTAACTGGTAAAAATACTACGAAAGCTTGACTTGTTAATTCATACCAACTCTTGCCAGAGTCGATGTCTTTAAAATTGTGCAATTCCTCTATAAATATTGCATCAGCCCGGCGCAGTAAATCAGCATATTCTTTCTTGACAGCTCCTAGGATACGAACGCCTAAACCCGGACCTGGGAACGGATGTCTGTAGACCATTTCTTTTGGCAACCCAAGTTGAATCCCAAGCTCTCGGACTTCATCTTTAAACAAATCGCGTAGCGGCTCAAGGAGCTTCAGCCCAAGTTGCTCCGGTAGTCCGCCAACATTATGATGACTTTTAATGGTTACGGCTTTTTTGCTCTTGCCTCCACCACTCTCGATGACATCTGGATAAATTGTTCCTTGTGCGAGAAAAGTAACGCCTGGATGGTCTTTCTCTCCTTGCTTGAGGATAGTTGCTTGGGCTTTAAATACTTCTACAAACTCACGCCCTATGATTTTCCGCTTTTGCTCTGGATCACTTATACCGTCAAGCTCACTCATAAAGCGATCGACCGCGTCCACGCGAATTACCTTTGCATGCAGTTGTCCTTCAAACATATTCATCACCATATCTCCTTCGTTTAAACGAAGCAGTCCATGATCTACGAATACACAAGTTAATTGATCCCCAATTGCGCGGTGAATAAGCGCTGCAGCAACGGATGAATCTACACCCCCTGAAAGGCCCAGAATCACTCGTTCAGAGCCTACTTGTTCCTTTATCTTCTGCACAGCTTCAGAGATATAGTTACCCATCACCCAATCCGCTTTTGCGCCGCATATTTGATGTGCAAACCTCTCCAAGATTGCAACCCCTTGAACCGTATGGGTCACCTCCGGGTGGAACTGAACCGCATAAAATTTTCTTGCTTCATCGGCCATACCGGCAATCGGGCAGCCTTGAGTGCTCGCCATCACTTTGAAGCCGGGGGGTAGCACCGTAACTTTATCGCCGTGACTCATCCAGACTTTAAGCATGCCGTGACCCTCAGGTGTCACAAAATCTTCTATACCCTTGAATAGCATAGTGTGCCCATGTGCCCTGACCTCCGCGTAACCAAACTCACGGGTGTGACCACTCTCAACCTGTCCTCCTAGTTGTTTAGCCATGGTTTGCATGCCGTAGCAAATTCCAAGGACAGGAACACCAAGCTTAAATACCAGCTCTGGCGCTTGGTCTGTACTGTCTTCGTAAACACTTGCGTGTGAACCGGACAAAATGATGCCTTTTAACTTTCCATCACTTGCAAACTCTTTAATCCAATCATCTGACACATCGCAGGAGTGAACCTCACTGTAAACATGCGCTTCTCTAACTCGTCGAGCTATTAACTGCGTCACTTGCGATCCAAAATCAAGAATTAGAATTTTGTCGTGTTGCATTTGGTAAAAAGTCTTTAATCAAAAAAAGCTGTTGAAATTGGTCACAGTAGCAAAAACGCGATGGCCATTGACTGCTTGTGGTCTTCTAAGGACCACAAAGGGGAACCTGCTAAGGCATTAATCGGCTCTGTAATTCGGAGCTTCTTTCGTAATCTGAACATCGTGAACGTGACTTTCACGCATTCCCGCGGCTGTTATTTGAACGAATTCAGCCTTAGTGCCTAGTTCATGCAAGGAGGCACAACCACAGTACCCCATGGACGCGCGTAGGCCGCCCGCAAGTTGGTAAACGATACTTACCATAGAGCCTTTATAAGGTACACGGCCCTCAATACCTTCGGGCACTAACTTGTCTGCGTTGGGGTTGCCCGTTGATGACTCTTGGAAGTAGCGATCTGCACTACCTTGTTGCATAGCCCCAATACTTCCCATTCCTCTGTAACTTTTATAACTACGACCTTGGTAAAGAATGACCTCTCCGGGAGCTTCCTCTGTGCCTGCAAACATACCACCCATCATTACGCTTGAGGCGCCTGCGGCGATTGCCTTTGCTAAGTCGCCACTAAACCGAACGCCCCCGTCGGCTATTAATGGAACGCCAGTGCCTTTTAAAGCCTGAGCAACGTTATCAATCGCAGTAATCTGAGGTACGCCTACCCCAGCTACGATACGGGTGGTACAAATTGAGCCTGGTCCAATTCCAACTTTGACTGCATCAGCACCAACTTTAGCAAGGGCGAGCGCTGCGGCGCCTGTTGCAATATTTCCGCCAATCACGTCTATTTGCGGATACTTGGTCTTTATCCAGCGAACTCGCTCAATTACACCTTTGCTGTGGCCGTGCGCTGTGTCAACGACGATTGCATCAACGCCTGCATTGACCAAATGCTCTACCCGCTCCTCAGTGCCCTCTCCCACACCCACAGCGGCGGCTACCCTTAAACGACCAGCTGCGTCCCTAGCTGCACTTGGGAAACTTGTTTGTTTGGTAATGTCTTTAACAGTAATGAGCCCCTTTAGTTCGAATTCATCGTTAATGACCAAAAGGCGCTCAAGCTTATGTTTATTCAATAGCGCTTTGGCTTGTTCAGCAGTGGCAGACTCGGGGACAGTGATTAATTTGTCTCGTGGCGTCATGATCTCACTTACTTTGACGTCAAAACGCGTTTCAAATCGAAGATCCCGACCTGTGACTATGCCAACCACTTTACCGTTCTCACAAACCGGGAAGCCAGAAATACTCAATTGATCGGATAAAGCCATTACCTCACGTACAGTGTGATTTGGAGTGATGATGACAGGGTCCCTCAACACTCCACTTTCATAGCGCTTTACCTTGGATACTTCAGCCGCTTGTTGTTCTGGGGTTAGGTTCTTGTGTACGACACCAATACCGCCTTCTTGAGCGATGGCAATAGCCAAACGCGCCTCAGTTACGGTATCCATGGCAGCTGAGACCAAGGGAAGGTTTAGTGAAATATTTCTGGAGAACTGAGTTTTAAGCGAAGTGTCTTTAGGCAGAACTTCAGAATACGCTGGCACCAGCAGAACATCATCAAAGGTAAGTGCATTGCCAAGAAGTCGCATTTATGTTTGCTCCAAATCGACAATTGTAGCGATTGATAGGGTTTTTTTAAATCAAAAGGCAAATTGAAACGGTCAATTTGCCCAATCAAACTCAATAACCCGCCTTGGACCCTGGTCTTTGCTTGGCAAATAATCCTGCGCCCTTGGTGCCTTGTTTTTTAAACCGCTCGCGCCTAGCCACCTTGGGGTCAACTTTGATGGGACGGAGTATCTCAATTCGGTCTAAATCCCTCAAAACGTGCGTTAGAGCTACTGGCCTAGACCACACGGATGCGAGGTGGCCTATTTTTAAGCGAGGAGAAACGTACGGGGATTCAAGAAACACAGAGTTGTCAAAGCTTCTAAGTGCTTGTAGTGCTTCTAGTACCGTTGTGCCAGGGCTTAATATCAACTCCTCTTTGTATACGACCCTAGGCTGGGGTGAATGGCAAATGAGTACTTTAATCATAAATACTCTTATTTAAAGACGTTTTCAGCTCTTTTAACGAACGAATCAACAAGGGAGTCAGCTATTTTGTCAAAAATAGGGCCAACCAAACTGCCAAATACACCCTCAAACGCATAATTTAGGGTCAGCTCAACTCTGCAAGCCCGCTCTGCCCCCAAAGGAACAAAATCCCATAGACCGTCGAGTTGTTTGAAGGGCCCATCCACCAACTCAACTTTAATTTGGCGACCCTGGACTTGCTTATTGCGTGTTGTAAAGGATTTTTTAAATCCTCCAAGTGACATGCCTATCTTGGCCGTTACACCGTCATCATGGGGCGTAAGTATCTGACCTGACTCGCACCAGGGCAGGAATTGGGGGTATTGGGCAACATCAGCTACTAAAGAATACATTTCTTCGGCGCTGAACCAAATCATGACAGACTTATGAATAGTTTTCATACAATAAGGAAAGTTTCGCCGTGTGCGACAACATCCATTGTAGATATCCTTTGTGGGATACTGATCGAGAGCTATGGCAACCCCTAAAAAACCCCTACCTGCCCGTATTGCCGAAAATAAAAAGGCCCAATTTAACTACTTCTTTGAGGAGCGGTTTGAGGCGGGTATGGTGTTAGAAGGCTGGGAGATCAAGGCGGTCAGAGAGGGGAAGGTTCAGCTCACAGATGGATACGTAGTAGTGCGTTCCGGCGAGCTTTTTCTGATTGGTTGCCTGATCAACCCGTTAAAAACTGCCTCAACTCATGTGAATCCTGAAGCCGCAAGGACCAAGAAACTGTTGATGCACAAAGATGAAATAAGGAGATTGATTGGCAAAGTAGAGCAAAAAGGCTACACCCTTGTTCCTATCAATTTACACTGGAAAAATGGGCGAGTTAAGTGTGAAATCGCACTGGCTAAAGGAAAAGCGGAACACGATAAACGCGACACCATAAAAGACAGAGAGGGCAAGCGCGAGGTGCAAAGAGCGCTCAAACACCGGACTCGTTAAAAAATCGCGACTTATTAAGATTGACATGCAATCAGCGCGTTTTAACTTGTGAATTGATTTAAATTCGGTGTACATTCAACTCAACTGCATTTACATCTGCAACTGATAAGGAGTCAAGAGTGCTTTTAAAGGGTGGGGTTAGAGACTTCTACATTTATATTAAAAAAAATGTTACCGTCGCCATTTTGAGCTGCGTAGGAGTTGCACTCATTTTCATGATATGGCTTTTTATATTCATAAAGCTAGATGCTGAGTACAAACTCATCTATCAGACTGCCAAATCCAATCTGCAAAATATTGTTAGAAGTTTTAAAGAACACACTGAATCATCCATCACAATTTCTGATGAATTACTCAGAATTATTAAATTCAACTATGAACAACGCTCTGAAGTAGATTTCAAAACCCTAAACGACTATTTTAAAAATGGCGTTTTAGATATGAAGTATTTCAACCAAGTAGGCGTCATCGACAAGGACGGAATCTATTCATTCAACAATATCAAGAGTCAAAACAAAGTAGATCTATCTGATAGGGAACACTTTAAAGTACACAAGGAAATCTACCCCTATAACGTCTTCATCAGCAAACCAGTTCTGGGCAGAGTTAGTAAGCGCTGGTCGATTCAGCTCACTCGAAGAATCAATAAGGCCGGTTGGACATTTAACGGTGTAGCAGTAGTGTCCTTAGATCCTATGACTTTTTTGAATTTCTTCAAAAAAATAGATCTAGGCTCTGATGGTTTTATAGCATTAATAGACAAGGAAGGTTACGTCAGGACCATACAAACTGCAACCAAATCAGCTTATGACGGCTCAATTGCGCATATTGACCTAACTCCCCAAATGTTAGAGTCTTCGGAGGGATTTCAGACAACTAACAAAATATTTGACGGTGTAAATAGGATTTATGCTTTTGAGCGAGTTGCAGATCAACCTTTAATTGTTTTAGTCGGTATTAAAGAATCCGATGCACTTGCTAGTTACGAGGCCAATAAGTCCACTTATCTCACCTTTGGATGGGCATTAACGCTTTTGATCCTTATCTTTACTGCTACGTCCACGATGATGCTGGCGCGCTCCAACAGGTTAAATCAGGTACTGCAAAGAAGGAAACGGGAAGCTGAAGTAGCAAATAAGGAGAAAATTGAATTTGCAAATCGTCTGACTCAGTCTGAAAAGTTAGCAGCGCTGGGACAACTATCTGCAGGCGTGGCGCATGAGATTAATAATCCGATCGGTTACGTTGCTTCCAATATCAGTACTATGAAAAAGTACTTCAAGTTCATTCAAGATGTTTTGAATCTATATAAATCCAAGGAGGAGCAACAATCACCCGATCAAGTTAATTTTGAAGATATACACGAGATGAAAAAGGCAATTAATTTTGACTTTATCTTAGAGGACTCGAGCTTCCTCATGGAGGAGACCCAAGAAGGCATTACACGAGTTAAAACTATTATTGAGGATCTGAAGAATTTCTCTCGCGCTGATGCAGATAAGGTTTGGGAGAAGACCGATCTTCACAAGGCCATTAAATCCACTTTGAATATTGTCAATAATGAGGTTAAATACAAGGCCGATGTTAGGCTTGAATTTGGGGAAATCCCCGAGATTGATTGCATCCCTTCTCAGATTAATCAAGTCATCTTGAATTTAATTGTGAACGCTGCCCAAGCAACACGCCCGGACACAAGGGGAGTGATAACTATTAAAACGTACACACAACCAGATTTATCCTACGGCGAAGCGCCAAATGCCCAGCCAACAACCCCCGACTCGGCTCAAGAACCCAGCCTAAGCCGCGCTCAGACCTCCCCCGCAGATCAATACGTAGTTGTTGAAGTTAGAGATCTGGGGATGGGTATAAGTCCTGAGAATTTAAGCAAGATCTTCGATCCTTTTTTCACAACCAAGAAAGTGGGAGTTGGAACGGGGCTCGGATTATCTGTATCTCACGGCATTATTCAGCGCCATGCAGGACAAATATCAGTTAGCTCAGTGATCAATGAGGGGACATGTTTTAAACTGGTGTTACCAGTGCACCAGGCGAACCCTTCCTAATCGCCTAGGAAATCCCCGCTCATGTAATACCAAGTTTGGTTAAGGCATTCAAACCTACTTCTCTCGTGCAGTCTGTGGCCTTTGCCAGCCAGCCGATATCGCGCTACAAATTCCACCTCAGAGGTGTTTGCACCACTAACGCTGTAACTTTTAATCTCTAGCCCCAACCACTTGATGTCATGATCAATTTGAAGTTCTTTTGGGCGTGTATCGGGATGCCAGGTGCTCAGTAAATAATTCACTTTCTCAAGGACGTACGCTGTGTATCTAGATCGCATTAAAAAACTAGCATCGGGGGGACTATCGCCTGTTTCAATAAAGCGACCGCAACACGTTGCATACTGAGCAACACTTTGGGAAAGTTTTGTTTTTGTTTTTGTTTTAACAAAGGAGCCACAAGGACAAGGCATTAACTCAGGGGCGTGCATAACCATAGCTGCTTTACTCGGCTTACCCTGGCTCATTGCAGCGAACGCAGTGAAGGCTGTTGCGAGCGGATCGTTCGAACCCCTCATTCACACCAAATCCTTTATCAATCTGCCCGCCTCAACCGTAACTCCTCTTTTGCAGCGTTTGGCTAATGCATTATCGTGAGTCACTAGAACCAATGCAGTTTTATGTTCAGCATTGATATCAAAAATAAGATCCATAATCAATGCTCCCGTTGCGTGATCTAGGCTTCCCGTAGGTTCATCTGCCATTAGTATTTTCGGTTGCACGACAAATGCCCTTGCAAGTGCGACCCGTTGCTGCTCGCCTCCACTCATAAAGCGGGGATAATGGTTTAGGCGGTTTGAGAGTCCCACTCTGCTAAGCATCTGGGAGGCTCGCACTCTTGCCTCCTTTGCACCCTCTGCGCCTAAAAGCTCTAATGGAAGCATCACATTTTCTATAGCAGTGAGGTGCTCAATGAGTTGAAAATTCTGGAATACAAATCCTATATAAGAAGCTCGTATTAAGGCCCTTTCGTCCTCATCTAAAACTGATATATTGGTGTCGCCCAAAAAAACATCGCCGCTGCTGGGCGCGTCCAAACCAGCCATAATTGAGAGTAACGTGCTTTTACCCGATCCAGAAGCACCAACAATCGAGACCGTCTCAGCGGGATGGACAGACAAAGAGATATCATGCAAGATGGACAACTCACCTGACGCATCATGCACTGTCTTGTAAACATGGGAAACTTCAAGTAAGCGGTCTAGCATTTTTTTATCCAAAGCACATTATTCATGCAATATGTAAGTTTTACTCGAATCAAAATTTCAGCGCTTGTTTTGTTATTTAAGCTACTGATGCTGGTGAGCGTTTCTGCCTTCTCCGATGAGTTGACGACCCAACTTACCCCTGCTACCCCCCCCACCCCCGCTCCCTCCATTAATTCGCCGACTAAGGAGAGCGTACAAGTCGTTGTACTTGGGGACTCTTTGAGCGCAGAATACGGACTAGAGAGAGGTACCGGATGGGTGAGTTTACTTGAAGTTCAACTTGCCAAGCAAAGACCACCGCAAACCCGTATTATCAATGCAAGCATTAGTGGGGAGACCACATCGGGTGGCCGCTCTAGGCTTGCGCTTTTGTTAACAAAATACAGTCCTCAAGTGTTAATCATAGAACTGGGTTCAAACGATGCGCTCAGAGGTATTTCGATCGAGGCCAGCCAAGCCAATTTAGACTGGATGGTTCAGCGCGCCTTGGACAATAAAATCAAAGTGCTTATCGTTGGGAACCTAGTGCCCGCTAATTACGGCGCAACTCTTAATAAAGAGCTTTCAAATATGTATTTGCAGGTTGCTCGTAAACATAAAGTCTCACTGGTGCCCTTTATGTTGAAAGGCGTTGCTGACGTACCAAACGCTAGTCGCTTGTTTCAGGCTGACCAGTTACATCCTCTAGCCGTTGCACACCCTACAATACTGTCTAACATTTGGCCTGAGTTGAGAAAGTTGCTTTAGTAATATTTATGCAACTCCCCTTCCATTGCTATTTGTTATTTTGAATTTAGACAATTATTAAACAAAAGAGATCTCCTCAATTGAGCGTTAAAACCATCAACGTCGCAGAAGCTTTAGAACACCTTAAGAGAGCCGCTAGCTCTCGAGTTAGCTCTCCTCCAAGCGCCAATACTGGCCCGCGCAGTTCGTCCACCCTGAGTTTCAGTCAAATCATAGATGCCCGCAGCCCAGGTGAATATGCTTTGGACCGCTTACCCGGAGCCGTGAACTGGCCTGTCTTAAATGACGAAGAACGAACTCTCATCGGCACTATGTACAAGCAGGTTAATAGTTTTGAGGCTCAAAAAAAAGGGGCCGGCTTGGTTGCTGCAAATATCGCTCGCCACATCGAAGATAAGGTGCTTGCATTACCCAGAGACTGGACGCCGCTCATCTACTGTTGGAGGGGTGGCAAAAGAAGCGGTTCGCTCTCAACCGTATTGGGAGCAATTGGCTTTAAAGTACTCTTACTAGAGGGTGGATATAAAGCATTTCGCTCTGCAGTTATAGAGGATATTCCAATCGTTGTTGAAAAATTAAAGTTTTGTGTGATCTGTGGCCCAACGGGCTCTGGCAAGACTCTTTTGTTGCACAAACTGAAGGAGCAGGGGGCGCAAGTGCTCGATTTGGAGCAAATTGCAGCTCACAGAAGCTCTGTGCTTGGGAGGGTTCCGGGCACTCAACAACCATCACAAAAATCCTTTGAAACGACCCTTTGGTTTGAGTTAATTCAGTTCGATGCCTCTAAGATTATTTACGTGGAATCTGAGAGTCGCAAAATAGGCAATTTGAACGTACCCGAGTCACTTATTAAAAAAATGCGCTCGAGCCCCTGTATTGATCTGCAGTTGGCGATTGATGAGCGTGTTAAATTGCTTTTAGATCAGTACCAGTTCTTTGTAGATAACGGCACTCTTTTTATGCAAAGACTCGAGGCTTTGACTCCGCTACTTGGAAAAGAAGTAATCACTCGTTGGAATGATTGGATCCTTGCCCATGAGACCCCGAGAGTTGTTGAGGAGTTACTCCAACTTCACTATGACCCTGCTTATAGTGGTTCAATTGAGCGAAATTTCCAGGGCTTTAGCACCGCAAAGCCCTGCATAGTTGCATCTTACTCAGACGCTGAATTCGTGAAGGCAGCGCAGCAACTTACAAAATAGTTGCTTAGTTAAAAGCCAAAGCTAAGCCTTGATGGATGTCAGCAAGTAGATCACCCGAGTCCTCTAAACCGATGCAAAAGCGCACTAAGTGTCCAGATGCTAAGGGTGTATGCTTGGAGGGTATGGGCCTAATTGAGCTCAAATCATAGGGGACCACGAGACTCATGGGTCCTCCCCAGCTATATCCAATTTTGAAGTACTTCAAGCTATCGCAGAACCGGTCAACCTGCGCTTGACTCAGCTCAGACTTGAAGATCACACTAAATATGCTTGCAGCAAGCCCCGGACTTGATATTGGATAATTTGAAGTCAGGGCGAGCCAATGGTCATGGCCCGGACTGCCCTCAACAGCGGGATGAAGTACTTGGGCAATAAAGGGATTATTTACCAATGCTTTTGCAAGAATCCGAGCTGTAGCGTCCTGGGCTTTGTATCTCAACTCCATAGTGGGCAATGAGCGAAGAACAGTTTGAGCGTCGTCCGCTCCAACCCCTAATCCCAAGCGCATGTGGGTTAGTTTTATTTTTAGATCTAGTTCATGTTTTCGGGTGCAAACGCAACCCATTAAAACATCGCCTCCTCCACTTGCATACTTGGTCAGAGCTTGAATCGTTAGGTCAACGCCTGCGCTAGATGATGCCTCGCTAGCCCCCTTTTCTAATTGAAATGCATTGAATGCAAGGCCCGCACCCCATGTATTATCCAAAGCACTTATCACGCCTTTGTCTGAACACAACTTTGCAATTGAGATTAAATCAGGAAACTCCATCGTCACCGAGCCCGGAGCCTCAATCCAAACAAGTCGAGTGCGCTTTGATATCTTGCTCGCCAAGTCATCCAATGACATTGGATCGTAGACTTGGTGAGTGATTCCGTAGTGCGCCAACTCCCCTTGTACTAAGGCCATATTGGGGCCGTAAACATTAGAGGGAATTAACACCTCGTCACCCGTTTTAAGGAGGGAGAGGTTGACTAATGCGATAGCCGCTAGCCCGCTTGGAACGAGTTGACAAAACAAGGCGCCCTCAATGCAGGCCAGTCGCTCCTCAAGGGTGAACGTTGTGGGTGTACCGTGCAAGCCGTAGGTATAACCTGTTTTATTTTTCCACTCCGTACTCCGCATGGAGCGAACGTTCGCAAAGATGACGGTAGATGCTTGGTAGGTCGGAAACTGGGGCGCAACAAACCCCTCGGGGGGTACGTAATGATGATGAATGAGTTTGGTCGTTTTTACCATCGTATCTCACCCAATCGAGTCAAAGAAAATTGTCGGCCTTAGATCTTCCATTTCTCAGCCAGCTGAGTGGCACTCATGGAGTCGTAGGCCTCAAAAGGTTGATGAATCCAGGGGTTCGTTGGCAAATACTCTACAGAGTAATCCGGTGTGAATGTAGAAATGCTCTTTGTCCAAATGACCGCACTTCTCAATTCTGTAATAGGTTTGTAATTTGTTTTGAGCTGATGAATGACAGCGTTAAGGGTCAACCCAGAGTCAGCCAGATCATCCACCAAAAGGACACGCCCTGCGATCTCCCCTTGAGGAGTGGTGATATAGCGGGCGATATCTAAATGGCCCTGAACCGTTCCTGCGCCAGCTCTGTAGGAGCTTGTTGACATGATGGCCAAAGGCTTATCAAATATTCTGGACAAAATATCGCCTGGGCGCATCCCTCCTCTTGCGAGGCATAAAATGGTGTCAAATTCCCAGTTCGATTGATGAATTTTGATCGCGAGTTTCTCGGTCAAATTATGGTATTCATCGTAGGACACGTAAAGGTGTTTGCCGTCTTCTGTCAACATAAGGGACCTTTAATTTATAAATTAAAAATTTTAAACAATAAAAAAATGAAGATTGCGACTCAATAACCTATGGAGTCAATCTAGCCAATCAGCCTAAGAATGGATGACGAATCATGATGGTGTGATCTCTATCTGGACTGGTTGATACCAAGTGAATAGGAACGCCTGTCACTTGCTCGATGCGTTGCAGGTAAAGTCTAGCTTCAATCGGGAGTTGATCATAGTTGGTGATGCCAACAGTGGACTCAGACCAGCCTTGCATTCGTTCGTAAATAGGTTTGCATTTTGAGATTTCATCTGCGCCCATTGGCAATATATCAATTTGTTCACCGTCTAACATATAACCTGTACAAAGCTCTAAATGTTCAAGTCCATCCAACACATCAAGCTTGGTTATGCAAAGCCCCGTTAATCCGTTGACCTGCGCGCTGCGCTTGAGAAGAGCCGCGTCAAACCAACCACAACGCCTAGCTCGCCCAGTCGTTACGCCGCGCTCAGCACCGACAGTTGAGAGGTGGTAGCCAACAGTGCCTGGTTTTTCCCAGTCCAGCTCGGTTGGGAAAGGCCCGCCTCCAACGCGCGTACAGTAAGCCTTTGTGATGCCCAGTATGTAATGCAAAAGACCAGGGCCTACGCCGGCTCCTGCTGCTGCGTTACCCGCAACACAATTACTAGAAGTGACAAAAGGATAAGTACCGTGGTCAACATCCAAAAGAGTGCCCTGTGCGCCCTCAAACAGCAAATTAGCTCCGTTTAAGTTTGCATCATTGAGCTCCCTGGAGACATCCGCTACCATAGGCAGAATCTCTACGGCATGATCAAGAGCTTCCTTTAGCACCTGATCAAAGTCAACTTCAGGGGCGTGCAAAAAATTCTTCAAAACATGATTGTGCAACTCAAGATTGCTTTTAAGTTTTTCAGCAAATTTGGTTGGATTTTTTAGATCTTGAACCCTAAGAGCTCGTCTTGCAATTTTGTCCTCGTAAGCTGGACCAATCCCTCGCCCAGTGGTTCCAATCTTCGCATTGCCTGAGTGCTCAATCGCTGCCTCCCGGGCAACATCAAGCGCTACGTGATAGGAGAGAATAAGGGGACAAGCTTCGCTGATCCGAAGCCGTGAGCGGACCTCAACTCCTGCGCCCTCGAGTCCTCGGATTTCCTCCAAAAGTTTACCCATAGAGAGCACCACACCGTTGCCGATATAGCACTTAACGCCTGCGCGCATGATGCCACTGGGGATTAAGTGTAGGGCGGTCTTAACACCATTGATCACAAGTGTATGGCCTGCGTTATGGCCCCCTTGGAAACGAACAACACCTTGTGAGGACTCGGTTAACCAATCCACCAATTTACCCTTACCCTCATCTCCCCACTGGGTACCGACTACGACTACATTGCGACCACGTATTGGATTCATAAAAAATACAAAAGGTTAGAAATTAAAGAAAGAAATGGATATTTCAAATGAATATTTCAAATGGATATTTGATTTAAGGGTGAAAAAATTTCCGCGTTTACTTAGCGCCCGCTTTGTGTTGTACGCTCCAAGCGCCCTTTACTTGTACCAACTCACGGTCGTACAAAAATTCATCGCCGTCCACACTTTGACCGGGTAAAACGCGAAGCACTGTTTCACCGTTTGTGCGCAGTGCTTTAATGAGTGTGTTCAGTTGAGTATCCTCTGACCAAGGGGCCTTGATCGCAGTTCTTGCAACAGGTCTAGCCAATAACTGAACCCAGTCCTTTAGATCTAAGCTAAAGCCAACTGCGGGCCTTAGTCGCCCAAAAGCTGCTCCAACCTCATCATATCTTCCACCGCGTATCAACGCGTCTGAGAGTCCATGGGTATATACAGCAAAGCGCATTCCAGTGTAGTAACTGTAGCCCCGAACGTCCGCTAAATCAAAGACTACAGGAACATTCAAACGAGCCTTTATCCAAGCCAGTTGATCAAGGGCTTTTAACGCAAGAGGCCACTCTTTTAAAACCAAAGCCCCTTTGGATAACACTGAGTCATCCCCGTAAAGCTCAAGTAACGCAAGTAAAGCATCAGAGTTACGCTTAGGAAGGGTCCGACACAGCTCCCTCAATCCTGAGGTGTCTTTGCCTGCGATGCAACTGTGGAGTTGCTGCAGATGATCATTGTCTATATCAAGACCGGCCAAAAGCGCAGGCAGGATTCGGGCGTCGCCCAAATCAATTTGAAATTCAAGGGGTTTGTTGGATACGCCGTGAGTAGATTGGGACAGACAGTGCATCGCAAGCTCAATCACCTCCAGGTCAGCTTCGAGGCCTGCGTGGCCGTAGACTTCAGCGCCCATTTGTAGTGGCTCACGCGTTGCAAAAGGTTTACTCGGGCGGGTGTGCAAGACGGGCCCACAGTAGCACAGACGCGTAACGCCAGAGCGGTTCAAAAGGTGCGCATCAATTCGAGCAACTTGAGTTGTGGTGTCTGCCCTGATACCAAGGTTGCGCCCCGAGAGTTGGTCGATTAATTTAAAGGTTTGGAGGTCCAAGGACTCTCCAGAGCCTGTCAATAAAGACTCTAGGTGTTCAAGCAAAGGCGGCGTGATGAGCTCATACCCAAAGGAGCGGGCTGAGTCTAGGCAAAGACGTCTAAGTTCTTCGATGTGCCGTGCCTCGGAGGGAAGCACATCGGCAATATGATCCGGCAGGACCCAAGCGGACATAAGCAAAATTGGGGGGAGCTGTTAAAAACGTAATTCTACAGATCTTCCAGGCCTTGGAAGCATAGATTTCATAGCTTTTAACTCAAAATCCACAAAACAAATACCCCCATCAGCACGCAGCACAGTCCAAAGAAGCGTATTTGCTCGTCCTTTAACTCCAATATTTGGAGAAACATTTTTCTCCACTGGGATGGGGAGCTAAACGGCAACAGGCCCTCAATGATGAGGACAAGAGCCAAAGCTAGCCAAAGAGTGTGAGAGTCCATTGTTCAGAGTTGAGGCTTTTAGGGAATGAAATTGGTGCCTTTGAAGCGCCAGATTAGCGTTTGGTCGGCGGACTCGCGCTCATAGGGGCTCCTCCAGACCCACTTCCTCGCATGGCTTTGAAGAAATCGCTGCTAGGGTCTAGAACCATCAAGTCGGACTTTTTATTGAAGGTTGATTTGTAAGCTTCAAGGCTTCTGTAGAACTGCGCAAATGAGGGATCTCGACCGAAGGAGTCGGCATAGATTTTTGCAGCTTCTGCGTCCCCCTCACCCTTTATTTTCTGGGCCTCTCGGTATGCGTTGGCAATAGTGACCTCGCGTTGACGGTCAGCATCAGCGCGAATTTTCTCGCCCTCTGCAGCACCGGTTGAGCGCAACTCATTGGCAACACGTTTACGCTCAGCCTCCATTCGCCTGTAAACAGACTCGGTGATGGCATCCACGTAATCAGCTCGGTTAATTCTCACATCAACCACATCAATGCCCCAGGGCTTTTCGCCTTTGACTTTTTCAAGAACTTCACGTTTAACGTCAGTCATGAGCCCTTCTCGTTTTGTTGAGAGAAGCTCATTAACTGTTCGCTTATTTATTTCTTCTTGGAACGCATTACGAACTACACGTGAGAGTTGCTGCGCTCCTGCAGCCTCATCGAGTCCTACATTTCGGATGTACTGGGAAGGCTCGGTGATTCGCCAACGAACGTACCAGTCAATCACCATACGCTGCTTCTCAGCTGTCAGCATCGGCTCTGTATCCGTACTGTC
This sequence comes from uncultured Burkholderiales bacterium, assembly GCA_903896615.1. GTDB lineage: Bacteria > Pseudomonadota > Gammaproteobacteria > Burkholderiales > Burkholderiaceae_C > Limnohabitans. The sequence goes on along the minus strand of CAITYM010000165.1, from coordinate 615 downwards.
TAGCGTAAGTAGCCTCTTATCAATGAATTTAACATTCTCAAAGGGCGGTGGGAGTTTAAAGTTAAGTCCCGGATCAATAATGACCCGTTTGATTTGACCCAGTGAGTAAACAACGCCGAATTGGCGTTGATCAACCACGAAGACTGTAGAGCTGATAATGGCAAGCGCCAAAACTGAAGAAGATATGTAGAAACCAATTTTGTTCATTTTTATACTCTGTCTCTTTTTTTATCGTACATCACGCTCGCGACCACGGGACTCTCTGCCTCTTATATCAGCCGCACTTGGCGGCGAGCCTGAGTTATCAGCATTCTCGCTTGATCCAGAGGCGTTGCTGTTACTGGGCGAAGTACCACTTTGAGTATTGGTTGAATTATTATTCCCGCCGCTATTGCCTGACTGTCCCGTCATCTGTAGGATCTTATCTAGGGGCAGGTAAAGTAGATTCGAACCTTGATGGGAGTCAACCATGACTTTCGTAACATTGGTGTATATCTGCTGCATAGTATCAATATACAAGCGGTCCCTTGTGACTTGAGGCGCTTTTTGATATTCGGCCAAAAGGGATTTAAAGCGTTGAGCGTCACCTTCAGCTTGTGCAACGATTCGAGCCTT
>CAITYM010000164.1 GCA_903896615.1 uncultured Burkholderiales bacterium | reverse complement strand
CTTTTTGGGCAACTCCAAGCGAAGCCCGGCTTGAAAACTTACCCCTTTTTCCTCTACGCTTGATAAAACCAATGAGTCTCCAACCTTTGATCCGATTCGGTAAGGTTTGGGCGTTTGACCGTCAATCGCGATGAGTGCAACGCCTTGATCGTCCCCGGTTTGAATAAGACCGACCAACGACAATCTAGCCAAAGCCATATCAGGGGCCTTTTGCAATGTTTTGTTCTCAGCGCCGAGCAATGTGCCTACTGAGGGACTTAAGGCCCCCGAGGCGTTAGCGCCCTGGGACTCAAAGACTGCGGACTGGGCGGTCTGAGCAGAGATACTCAGCGGAGCTGTATTGATAATTGGCCAAAGCTTTAAACCCCAGCCCGCCACACTTAGGCTAACGATCGCCCAAAGCGTAAAGGTGGTGAGTTTTGTAAAAAAAGCACTGGTAATCGGTTCATCAACGGTCATCTTAAACTCTCAAAGTGTTTGCCATATTGCTCTGGGTAAGCACAATACAGTCGTTAACAGAGTTGTGCTCAATAGATTTGATCATTAGTTTACTATTATCGTACTAGGCAGTCGTTAAACACCAACAATAACACCAGCAACAGCAATAACCTAAATTACATTCATAAGATTGAAAAAGGTTACATTATCTGAAGCTTCTGACGCCTCTGAAACACCTGAGGCACTTGAAGCACTTGAAGCACTTGAGGCACTTGAGGCACCTGAGGCTAATTTTGCGGTAGGGCCAATTCCCCAACTCAAATATTCCCTCCTTACCAAACTAGGAAGCGTAACAACCCTCACATTTGTCTAGGGGAGCTTTAATCTTAAGTTCAGCAACTTAGAATAGGCAACTATGCAACCCATCAAGCCTAGGACTGATTAACCCTTATTCAACCTAATTCAACCTTATTGAACCTTATCAAACGCCTTATTGCTTGCACTCATTCAAATTTAACGTTAAAGCACATATGAACCCATTGCATTCTCCTCAACCAATCCCCAGCACCATTGCCTGCGAGCACAAGGTGCGCAAGCAAAAGGGATTTACATTAATTGAGTTAATGGTCGTACTTGTGATTATTGGAGTCCTTGCAGCGCTAATCGTGCCCAATGTGCTCGACCGGGCTGATGACGCAAGGGTGAGCGCTGCTAAGACGGATGTCAGCAATTTAATGCAATCACTCAAACTTTACAAGCTCGACAACCTCAGATTCCCCTCCTCCGATCAAGGTCTGAATGCTTTAGTCTCCAAACCAACATCGGGGCCTGCGCCTGCGAATTGGAGGCCTTACCTAGACAAATTGCCTAACGATCCGTGGGGCAATCCTTATCAATACCTAAACCCAGGGATCAAAGGCGAAGTAGACGTAATGTCTCTCGGAGCCGACGGTCAAGTGGGCGGTGAGGGTAAGAATGCAGATATAGGGTCGTGGCAGTAAAGCCGTTTGAAAGTAATTCAAGTTTTCATGCGCTTACACAAACCCACAGACCACTCAGCCCAAGAAAATCACTTGTTAATTCAAACTAAGAATCGCTCAGCAGTTCAAACTCTCTACTCTAGGGGATTTACGCTTGTTGAGCTCATGGTTGTGGTTTTTATCATCGCAGTAGCTAGCGCGCTTGCAGTAATGAGCCTAAGCACAGGAAGTAACCAGCAAAATCTCCAAAATGCCGAGCAACTCGCAGCACTCTTAGACGCCGTACGCGCTGAAGCCAGAGCGCAACAAACCCCGCTGATATGGAGTTGTGATCAGACAGGATTTACCGTTCAAGGGGCATTACCAAATTCAGCCCAAACTAAACACTACAACTGGAAAGGTGGACTCGTTGAGCAAAGTGGGGCTAATACAAGTAATGCAAGTAATGCAAATAATTCTAATAACGCAGTTAGTGCAGTGAGCAGCTTTTGTGATCCCGCCCAAGGCGTGATCGGCCCTGAGCCCATCACTAAAGCACAAGTCATAAACGTCTACAGTCAAGACAACACAAATAACAACGAAAAATCCCCCCAAGATGTGAACAAAGCAGTTCAAATCTCAACAGATGGTCTTGGCCCCTTTAAGTTGAGTCAGCAGTAAACTCAAGTTACAACGAGAATATGACTATGCTTAACTGTTACAAGCTCTGCCTTTCTTAAGCTAGCCTGCAGATTTAAAAATACCGAAATACTGAAACACAACTCTGTCCTTGAAAATTGTTAAAAAGTAAACTTCCACCCCCCGCTCAAAAGGATTCAGGTTTTACGCTAATTGAGGTTTTAGTGGCATTAGGTATTGTGGCCATCACCCTGCTCGCAGGCGTTCAGTCCATGAGTTCTATGACCCGAAATGCAGAGCGGCAATGGGATATTTTTCTTGCCGAACAGTGCGCCACCAACGCCCTCAACACACTTAAGTTATCTGCTCAAGTCCCCCCAGTTGGAGAACAATCGATCAGCTGTATGCAGGCCAATATTTCATTCACCGTGCGCTTGAGCATCAACACCACCCCAAACTCTAGCTTTAGACGCGTGGACGCTCAGGTGTTCGAGCAAGGCGTACCCCAACTCAAAATCACAACTGTGATTGGAAGAATCTAGTGGCTTGGCGAAGCACCTCTCAAATAATGCTCTTTCAAATCCAAACCATGTTCAGGCATAAACCTAGCCATAGGCAAAAACACAGATTTAGCACCAAGCAGCGCGGCTTTACTTTGGTTGAGTTATTGGTCGCTTTGGTGGTTATGGCGATCATGGCTGCATTGAGCTGGAGGGGCTTGGATGTGATGCTCAGGTCAAGGGAGATCACGCAGGCACGCGTTGATGAGGTCGCATCTCTTGAGAATGTGATTCGCCAATGGGACTCGGACTTGGATGCTGTATTTCCTGTGACTACGTCTGGCGGTGCGCCTGGTCTTTATAGTAATTCAAACGCTGGGGCTGGGGCTGGTCCTGGTCCTGGTGCTGGTGCTAGCGCTGGTACTTCAACCACCACCCCCGCCAGCCCCACTCCTCTTCCATCACTCACTGCTGCGCCGCTCAACTCCTCAAGCACCCCAAAGGTCATGGCAATAGACTGGGACGGACGTGTACTAAGAGTAGTGAGGAGGTCAAGTACACCAAAAGCCCAAGGCTTGGACGGTGGACTAAACGTTGTAGGATGGACCATGCGAGACAACGCATGGGTCAGGTGGCAGTCCCCAGATCTACTTAAGACCGCGGATCTCATCAAAGCCTGGAATGAGGTTAGTTTGTGGGCTCAAAATTCAAGCTCTGAGTCCAAGCAGTATGAGACCATCCTATTTAGTTCAAGCGGATGGCAAATATATTACTTTAGAGATAACGCTTGGAGCAATCCACTTTCTAGCTCAGGAGCACAGGTTAACTCGAGCAACAACCCCACAGCTTCAAGCGCTATTCCGGACGGTATCCGAATTGAGGTTCAATTGCCCGAGCGTTTGGGCGGCGCAATTGTTAAAGACTGGGTCCGTCCCTCTTTTAGTATCAACAGGTCATGAAAGTTCATAAAACGCTGTGACCTCCAAAGCTTTAAACTCCCAACACCAAAACGGCCGAAACTGGCGAACCAGCCGAACCAGCCGATCCAGCCGAACCAGCCGATCAAGCCACCGCGAGCTCGGTATGGCGATCCTAATGGCTATGCTGACTTTAGCGCTCGTTGCAACACTGGCAGCGGGTGTGCTTTGGCAACAGTGGCGCACCCAGGAGCAGGAGACTTCAAGCCGTTACCAAGAGCAGGCTGATTGGTTACTTGGTGCAGCCCTTGACTGGGCAAGAGTTATTTTGAACGAAGACGCTAAGGCCGGCAATACGGATAACAAAACCGAGCCCTGGTCAATACCTCTTCAAGAGACACAGTTGTCAACCTTTTTATCAGCGAGCGGGAGTGGCGTTAATACTTCAAGTGCTTTGACAAGTGATGGGTCAGGGGGGATCAACGACGCTCAAAGCGAACAAATCTACTTATCTGGTCGAATTACTGATTTGCAGTCTAGACTAAACATTTCTAACCTCTACATTGCCGGTCAAATCTCAACGCCTGATTTAAATGCATTCACCCAGCTCTTTACCCTCTTGGGCATCCCGGAGTCCGAGCTGAACCGGCTCGTTCAAGGAGCGGCCTCAGGAGCGCAAAGCGACTCAGCGCCACAAAGCTTCATAAGCCCACAACGTATTGAGCAGCTGAGTTGGCTTGGAATCTCGCCGCAAACCTTGGCCGCCGTCTCACCCTTTGTAACTTGGCTCCCCGTTCGCACTCCATTAAATTTAAACACCGCGCCCCCGCAGGTGCTTGCAGCAAGCTTTAACGGCCTAAGCCTCAGCAAAGCTCAAACGCTTGCAAAGAACCGGGACGCGCAGCCCTGGACCACACTGGATGAAGCGAGTCGTGCATTAAGCGCTGTTGCGCCCGGCGCAGGCCAAGGGGGAGCAAGTATGAATAGCTCACAATTCGCATTAAACTCTAGCTACTTTCAGGTTTACGGCAGACTTCGTTTCGAGAACTTGGTTTTTACGCAGCGAAGTGTTCTACAAAGAACGAATCAGCAAACCTTGATTTTGTGGCGTGAGAGAAGAGCCACAGGTGCTGAGCCGGGATGTTTTTCTACAATAGAGCCACCATGTTAATCATTGCGCTGCCCCAAAAGGCTCAACCCTCAAGCTCCGCCCCCTACCACTACTGGCTAAGTCCTAATGGCTCATCCATTAGTCTGAGTGGTCAAGCTGCTGCGTCCCTCATGCCCAAAAATGCGGGCGAAGTCGTCGTCGTTATGCCCTGGCAGTGGGTCTCTTGGCACTCGGTCAAACTCCCCCCCCTGTCCCAGTTCAGTACCGAGAAGGTCACTGCCTTATTGAACGGCATCCTTGAAGACCAACTCTTGGACGAGCTGTCTACGCTTCATTTTATTTTGCCAAGCAACCTTCGCGAACTCACACAAGCGGGCCAAGAGGTGGTGATTGGAGTTTGCAGTCGTGACTTATTAAGGCAAGCAACCCAAGCACTTCAGGCGCAGGGCATCACCGTACAACGCATAGTTTGCGAGCT
>CAITYM010000163.1 GCA_903896615.1 uncultured Burkholderiales bacterium | reverse complement strand
TTTTAATCATATCCAAATTAATCGACTTATTGGCACCAGTACTCGTTCAATGAATTTATTTAATTTATCCAACTGGAAACCAACACAAAACATCACGAGGAGTACTTTTGAGAGATATGAAATAAATATCAATGCAGGAAAGTTATATTCAATTGGAAATCACGGCGAACTCTATTAAACCAGGGCTAACTCGACTAGATTCGAAAAAACTTAATTAGTCTAACCTACTTATATATTTTGTTCTACAGTAGCCAAGAGGAGCCATCATTTTTCTACTCTACTCCAATCCAATCCATTAATTCTTAACTGAACATAGAGGCCAACGCGAACTCCTATTTTTACAAAGATCACCGCTTTAACATCATCTGGTCTTCACTGTAAAGTCAGTAGTTGGGTTGCATTTTTACTGTGAAAGCAACAATCAATAATGACTTTTGGGCAAGTAGTTAATTAATTTCTCAAGGTTTCGTGCGGGTTAATACTGATCTTGAATTATTTTTCGCAATTTCCGCTTCACACTATATGTAATACTTTATTCAAACTTTCATCTTATTTGAAAAGTTTAACCTCAGCCCTAAATTTGAATATCATTAATGACTACTAAAAACGTGTAGTTACGATTAAATTAGCATAAGGTCAAATCTTAAATCATGATTTCTATTTATCCTATATCCATCAAAATCTCACGCTTAGTAGCTCGGCCAATCTCGTTTTATTCGGTCTATTTTGCGTTGACAATTTACACAGTTTTAGCACTTTGCTCCACACCAAGCCTTGCATTTGAGGAGACAAAGTACCCTCAAAAAATAATTACATTAGTCGTGCCCTTTCCTGCAGGTGGACCAACAGATTCAAGCGCTCGGATAATTGCTAAAGCGTTATCTCTCAAGCTTGGGCAACCTATCGTGATTGATAACAGGGCTGGAGCAGGAGGAACAGTAGGATCACAATTTGTTGCTAAAGCAAATCCAGACGGTTACACACTTCTTTGGGGCGGTACCAGCAGTCTTGTGATGGCCCCTGCTCTTTATCAAAATCTTGGATACGACCCCATTCAATCATTTTCACCGATCGGTATAGTCGTTAAGGGGCCCATGATTATTGCGGGTAGAGGTGGACTTGGACCCAAAACACTTTCAGAGTTGATTGATTTCGCTAAAACGCATCAGTTGACATTTGCATCAGCTGGCACAGGGAGCATTGGTCACCTGACGGGAGAATTATTCAAAGAGAGGACACAGGTAAGCTTGCTCCATATCCCTTACAAGGGTGGTGCACCGGCTCTTAACGATTTACTAGGTGGCCAAGTAGACTTAATATTTGAAACAGCTCAGTTTATGTCCGCACAGGTCAAATCAGGTGCAGTTACGGCCTACGCAGTGATTGGTGCCTCTCGTTATTCAGGACTTCCGGATATCCCAACAGTTAACGAAGCGTTGTCTATCAAAGGTTTGGAAGCATACTCGTGGTTTGGCTTGGCCGCGCCTGGAGAAACTCCAAAGAAGATTATAAATACCCTTGAGCGAAGCTTACAAACAATCATGCACGACCCCTTGGTTCAATCACAATTGAGTGCCATCGGTCTTGAACCAACAGAGAGCAATGCAAAGGACATGAAAAAAACAATTGAAGCTAATTTCAAAACATGGCATGAGTTAGTTCAACGACAAAACATCAAATCTGAATAAATTTAAACTATGTCCTTAAGCAATACAAAACCCCTCATATTAATTTGCGGTGCTGGCTTAGGCGGACTAATGGCCGCCCTTGCCTTACTCAAAAAAGGCTATCCTGTAAAACTATTCGAACAAGCCTCTGCACTTGGAGACGTAGGCGCTGGTATTCAGATGAGCGCCAACGGCTCTCGTTTAATTTTTGAGATGGGACTTGGCAAAGAGTTGATGTCTATAGCCTGTATTCCTACAGGCAAAGAAATTAGATTATGGAGCTCTGGTAAAGCGTGGCCGCTTTTTGATCTAGGTACAGAGTCTGTCGAGCGCTACGGCTTCCCCTACGTCATGGTACACAGAGCTGATCTTCATGCAATACTGGTCAAAGCAGTTCAAATCCTCAGTCCCGATTGCATAGTTTTAAATGCAAAAGGTGTCTCATTTGAGGAAAAGGAAAATGTCGTAACACTTCAATTAGACAACGGTGAACGTCACCATGGAGCCGCACTTATTGGGTCAGACGGCGTTCACTCAAAAATTCGGCAACAACTAATCGGTAATGATTCTCCCGTATTTACGGGTTGCATGGCATGGAGAGGACTAATACCTACGAATTCTTTGCCCGAGCACCTTCAGCGAAGGGTGGGCGTAAATTGGGTGGGCCCAGGTCGTCACGTTGTGCATTACCCCATTCGCCGCGGTGAACTAGTCAACTTTGTAGGGATTGTTGAAAAGGATTCTTGGCAAATAGAGTCTTGGAACCAAATGGGAACGAAGGAGGAATGTACAGAAGACTTCAAAGGATGGAATGATGATATTCATACTCTGATTGCTAATATACAAACCCCCTACAAATGGGCCTTGATGGGGCGTGAACCCCTCAAGCATTGGAGCAAGGGTGTTGTAAGCCTATTGGGCGATGCCTGTCACCCCACCCTCCCATTTCTCGCTCAAGGTGCCATGATGGCACTTGAGGACGGGATTGTCTTGGCTCGGTGCATAGAGCGTGACCAAAATGATATTGAATCAGCGCTGATACGTTATGCTAATGTCAGGTTAGAGCGTACGAATCAAATAGTAATTGGGTCAACTGAGAATGCAAAGAGATTTCACAACCCCAAATTACGTGACCTCGAGGGAGCAAATGAATACGTTAATTCAGAGTGGACTATAGAGAAAATCAACGCCCGATACAACTGGCTTTTTGAATATGATGCAACGAAGGTTGATCTTGGAAATTAAAGTTATTACATTCAAATCGAATATAAGGATTGATTTCCTCGTTTGAAAGCGATTCGTAAAATCTAAATATTACTATCAAAGGAAACTGTATGTGTCGATGGGTCGCCTATGCTGGAAATAAAATTTATCTTGAAAATCTTTTATTTTTACAGAAAAACTCCTTAATCTCGCAAAGCTTAAAAGCAACAAAGTCGATTCTTACCACCAATGGCGATGGCTTTGGAGTTGCATGGTATGGAGACAGAAAATCTCCCGGTGTATTTAAAGATATTTTGCCCGCATGGAACGATGACAATCTAAGGGAGATTAGCAAACACATCAAAAGCGATTTATTTTTTGCACACGTTAGAGCAGCAACAGGCACTAGTGTGTCGAGAACGAACTGTCATCCTTATGTCTATGAGAACTGGTCGTTCATGCACAATGGACATATCGGAGATTGGCTACTTCACCGCAGGGAGATTGAATCTCTCATTTCCGAAGAATTTTACGCACACAGGCATGGAACAACTGATAGTGAAGCATTATTTTTACTTGCTCTAACCATGGGTTTGCTTGACGATCCCATCAAGGGAATGAGTTTAGCTATCGAGAAAATTCAAACAATTTTGAAGCATCACAAATCCTCAGATCCTCTGCGGATTTCTGCAGCCTTAAGTGATGGAAAATCAATTTGGGCTTACAGATATTCCAGTGACCACAGTTCCCCAAGCCTTTTTTACGGAACTCCTGACACTCACGAAAAACACGTTAAGCCTGGGGCTGTCAGTACGATTGCGTCTGAACCATTTGATGATCATTTAGAACACTGGCACGAAGTGAGTGAATCAAGTTATATTCACTGGATTGAGGGAAAAGTAGTCGTTAAAGAACTAATCATTTAAGGCTCGAATTACCTTAAATCTAGACTCAGAAATCACGATTAAGAATTTAATTAGCGTATTATGAGAGTTCTCTACTAGCAGTCTACTCAAATCGAGACTTGAGGTAAGGTGACCGAATAAATTTATTACCAAGATTCAAAATATCCAACCATATAGGCCTTTAGGTTTTAAATATGGTTTTTAGGTTTTAAGATTTACACCACGATCGTTATGAACAAACATTTACGATTGTAGGATTTAAATAGATCTAAATTCATCTAATACTTGACGGTATTAAATCCCCATGATTTGGTACTTTTGACTTGCAGTTACAAAATTGAATATTTATCAAACAATCTGCTCTTGTCAAATCAATATAAATACTACGATATTATTAATTTATAAAGAGAAGCGTAAAATGAAACACTCTGGGCACCAAAGACGTTCACAAATAAAAGGATAAATTAATATTTAATATGCGTAAATAAGCAATATATCACGCAAAATACAGGGTTACTATTTCGCCTATAGTATTTATTAACCAAAAGCATTGCAAAAATCAAAAGAGTTGAGCTATTTAAGTATTCTTAAATTCAAGGAGACGGAACTAATGAGTTCATTTTTAGACAAAGAACGTATCATTGCGGGCCCGGGTTATAACCGCTGGCTTGTGCCTCCTGCAGCACTGATGATCCACTTGTGTATTGGAATGGCTTACGGTTTTTCAGTGTTTTGGTTACCCTTATCAAAAGCATTGGGGGTTAAAGAAGCGATCAAATGTGGACCTGATATTGGTTTTTTTGCTGAACTATTTGTTACTAACTGTGACTGGAGAGTTTCAACTCTGGGTTGGATGTACACTCTATTTTTCGTACTTCTAGGCTCCTCTGCGGCTCTTTGGGGTGGATGGCTGGAGCGTGCTGGTCCAAGAAAAGCGGGCATCATTGCAACACTATGTTGGTCCCTCGGAATGATCGTCTCCGCCTTCGGAATATATATCCATCAATTCTGGATCATGATCCTTGCCTCGGGCGTCATTGGAGGTATTGGTCTAGGACTAGGCTATATTTCGCCAGTCTCCACACTCATTAAATGGTTTCCAGATCGTCGGGGGATGGCAACGGGTATGGCCATCATGGGCTTTGGTGGGGGCGCAATGATTGGATCTCCATTAGCTGCAGACCTGATGAAATACTTCTCCTCCCCAACTGATGTGGGAGTTGCGCCAACATTCGTTGTTATGGGTTGTTTGTACTTAGTGTTCATGATGGCCGGAGCATTAACCTACAGGATTCCTGAAAGGGGCTGGAAACCAGAGGGCTGGACGCCCCCAGTGAACCATGCAAAAAATGCAATGATCACGCACCGACACGTACATGTTGAACAAGTTTGGAGCATCCCACAATTTTGGTTGATTTGGATGGTACTTTGTATGAACGTCAGTGCCGGTATCGGCGTGATCGGAATGGCCTCACCCATGTTGCAAGAAATGTTTGGAGGTACTTTAATTGGAGTTGATACGAAATTTGTTGATTTGGATAAATCCCAATTAACAGCTATTGCTTCAATTGCAGCTGGTTTCACAGCTCTTTTAAGTATTTTTAATATTGCCGGACGCTTTTTCTGGGCAAGCCTGTCAGACTTCATGGGTCGCAAGTTTACCTACGTCGTCTTCTTTATATTAGGCGGTGCAATGTATTTCAGCATTCCGGCCAGCGCAACCTCAGGTAGTCTCATACTCTTTGCCTCAGCAAGTTGTTTAATACTTAGTATGTATGGAGGCGGCTTTGCCACAGTACCCGCTTATTTGGCAGATATATTTGGATCCCAAATGGTTGGGGCAATACACGGCAGACTATTAACGGCGTGGGCTACAGCTGGTATTTTGGGACCCGTAGTTGTGAACTACATGCGTGATTACCAAATTGGATTAGGAATCCCTAGGGAACAAGTCTATAACCAAACTATGTATATCCTGATGGGAATGCTCGCTATTGGACTGATCTGCAATCTACTTATTAAGCCACTCGATCACAAGTGGTTCATGACAGAGGAGGAGTTAGCTGAAGAAAAACGTTTAGCTCATGAGAAAGCGCCTGTCGCTGAATTTCATAGCTCAAGCACTTCTGTAACACCGGTTTGGGTTGTTATTGGAGCATGGTTGATAGTTGGCTTACCCATGGCTTGGGGTGTTTATAGAGCCCTTCAAAGTGTCTCTAAATTTATTCATTAATTTAGAGATCTAATGCTAACATCCAAATACAAATCCCTGTGTCAAAAATGTACGCATGGGTAGAGTCTCCTTCTGACGCATGTTTAACGGCAAGTCTCTCCCCTTTTTCCTAATAGGCAGTGAATGCTTAAGAAAACAATTGAAGCCTCATCAATTACAGCAGTAATCTTAGCCGGGGGGCAAGCTACAAGAATGGGCGGTGCAAATAAAGGTCTACAACTTTTTCACGGTAGACCTTTGATACAACATGTCCTGAATAGACTTAAAAATCAGGTCAGTCAAATCATCATTAACGCGAACGCAGATATAGATAGATTTGGTGAATTTGGACTGCCCATTTGGACTGACTCTGGGCAAAGCTTAGGGCCGTTGACGGGTTTTTTAACGGGTTTAATCCATTGTCAAACACCCTACCTTCTCGTTGTTCCATGTGACGTCCCTTTATTGCCTCTCAATTTAGTAGAACACTTGTCAAATGCCATGCTCAATAATGAAGCTGATATTTGCTTGCCAGTAAGTCAACTTAAGAAAATTGCATCGACAGAAATTCTTGTGCAGCCCACCTTTTGCCTTCTTAAAAAAGGCTTAGCTGATAGCCTGGAAAAATTTCTAGCCACTGGTGGACGTCGTATTCAAGAGTGGACACGAATGCATAAAACAGTACAAGTAGAATTTACCGATTCAATGGGTGAAAATAACCTAGCTTTCAGCAATATAAACACGCTAGCGGAATTAGTGACACTTGAGCAATTGACAACTCAGCACATCACTAAAGATAGGTAATATAAATTTTATTTTCAAAGAATTTAAAACACCTTCAATAACTGAACCTAGTTTAAGCAATAACAAACTGACTTCAATTTATTGAGATATTAACGCTGATATTAAAAATACAAGCCATCTTTTTCCAAGATCTAATGTCTAGTTGGGCTTACTAACAAGGTGAATATCTATTCAATTCCCTATAAAGCAACAATTTTCCCCAATACCCGATGGGCTAATCAGAACTCGCTACAATTTTCAGTAATTGTGAATTCCATATAAATTCCTAATTTTTTCTTTTCTGCGCAAATAGTCTCTGAACCTGATAAACATGCTACAACCCACTTACTTAACAGAGACTCATTTTTTAAATAACTTAGATCTGAGCAGTGAAATTGAGAAAGGGCTTCTCTCAAAATTGGCATCTATCTCGCCCAAGTTCTTATATGACAACCTAGGCTCTCATCTCTTTACTGCGATTACTTTGTTACCAGAGTACTATCCGACTAGGACAGAAAAAATAATATTTGAATCAAATAAGCTTGAAATCTCTGAGGCTTTAGGCCGTAAAAAAGGGCTGATTGATTTAGGTGCAGGAAATTGTCAAAAAGCGGAGTCTCTTTTTCACACACTTCTACCGTCCTCCTATACAGCTATTGATTTTTCTATTGATTACTTAAAAGAAATCTTACCCCAATTACAAAATAAGTACCCTGAGATTCAGATGTTTGGCATAGGTCTGGATTTTTCTAAATATCTAAAACTTCCAGATCCCGTTCCAAAATCAACGCACAACTTTTTCTATCCAGGATCAAGTATTGGAAATTTCACTAAAACTGAAGCCCAGCATTTATTAAAGCAAATAAAGACCGAAGTGAGGGACGGCGGCCTACTCATCGGGATTGACCTGATGAAGGAGGACAGCATTCTTTTTAATGCCTACGATGATCCTTTAAAACTAACGGCCGCTTTCAATCTAAACATTCTTAGAGTAGTTAACTCCTTGATTGGTTCAAATTTTAATGTAGCCGACTTTAAGCATTGCATAAAAATCAATCACTCCCTTGAACGAGTTGAGCTCTATCTTGAAGCATTGAAAGATACAACTGTTACTTGGGCAGACCATATCAGAACATTCAAATGCGGTGAGCTCATTCATACAGAGAACTCGCACAAGTACAGTCCTGAGTCCATAAAGAATTTGCTCAAAAGCGCTGGCTTCCAATCCTTTCATATATGGACTGACCCCAAGAACTACTTTGCTCTCATTTATGCTACTTGACACTTCAAAAGGCGAAAGTCTTGAATCACTCTTAGAGTTGTTTATCTCCTCTAGAAAGCACTCAACGCAACTGATAAGCGGCTTAACACCCGAGGATTGTCAATCCCAGTCCATGCCAGAGGCAAGTCCAATCAAGTGGCATTTGGCCCATGTCACCTGGTTTTATGAGGTGATGGTTTTGAAGCAGTTTGAGGTGAACTTTGAATTTTGGAATTCACAGTACGCCGTTTTATTCAATAGCTACTACAACATTATTGGCGATAAACACCCGCGAGCTCAACGCGGTCTTTTGACCCGTCCTAGCCTAGATGAAGTATTGAGTTGGAGAGAAAACATCGACAAACGTGTCGTTCATTTGTTAAACACACAACCTACACTAGAAATCAAAAGTCTTGTTAGACTGGGAATCAATCATGAGCAGCAACATCAAGAATTGATGCTAACTGATCTGCAACATCTGTTTTTTAACAACTCTTTGTATCCCTCTGTAAGCAACTTCAAGAGTCCCAAGAAGCTCTCGACAAAGAAAATGGACTGGATAGATTTAGATCCAGGGCTTTACTCGGTAGGTTTTAACGAACTTGGATTTCATTTTGACAATGAGGGTCCAATGCATAAAGTGTATATTCAACCCTGCGCGCTCAGTAACAGTTTAGTCACGAATGACGATTGGTTTAAATTTATCCAGAGCGGGGGTTACAACGATTCGAGGTGGTGGCTGGATGAAGGTTGGGCCTGGGTTCAACGCGAACAAATTCAAACCCCCTTATACTGGATTCAAGACCAAAATTCAAAATCTTTTAGTGAATTTAGCCTCTCTGGTTGCCTGCCACTTGAGGGCGTTAACCCAGTCAGAAATATCAGCTACTTTGAAGCAGATGCTTATGCTAGTTGGGCTAATAAGAACGTGGACCGTCAATCAGGAGCGCGCCTTCCCACCGAATTTGAATGGGAAGTGTTTGCAAAAACACAGGCTCAGCAGTTTGAGGATATGTTTCAATGCCTTTGGCAATGGACAAGCAGCAGCTACAGTGCTTATCCTGGCTATCGACCTTGGATTGGATTGGCCGGAGAATACAACGGCAAGTTCATGGTCAATCAAATGGTACTGAGAGGCAGCTCATCTTTCACCGTAGATGGACACTCAAGGCCTAGTTATCGTAACTTCTTTCCTGCGCAGTCCCGCTGGCAGATGACAGGGTTACGACTGGCAAAAGACCTTTGAGGTAACAGATGGCGCAAAGCGTGTACTGAACCATTAGAGGGTCATCAAACTCACGCTGATAGCTTAAGCGTATGGATTAGGTTTGTTCATTTGCGAGATGAGGTAGCGCATCCCCAGTGAAAAAATAGCCGCAGGTATGGCACCTTCTAACATGAGCTCCGTGTTATTTGTAGATAGTCCTTGAGCAATCCGCTCTCCGTACCCGCCTGCCCCCACAAATGCAGCGATAGTTGCAGTACCAGTGGTCCAAACTGCAGCCACTTGTACACCGCTAAAAATAGAGGGCCTGCAAAGGGGGAGTTCGATTTTAAGCAACTGTATCCAAAATCCCGCACCAAGCGCTTTGGAAGCCTCTTTGACTGCAGGATCCACCAACTGCAGTCCAGAGTAAGTAGCCTCGATGATCGGCAGCAACGCATACAGTAAAAGCGCAATGAACGCAGGCCAAAAACCAATCGAGTGCACAAGCAAAATTAAAAAGCTGAGCAGAGCGAGTGCTGGGATGGTTTGTATGATGCTAATTAAAGTCAAAACGTAACCTCCACTCTGAGGCTTTGCATAAACCCATACACCCAGTGGAATCCCAAAGAGAACGGCTGTAATGAGGGAAGCAAAAACCAATAAAGTATGCTGGTACGTTATAAGCAGGAAATCATATTCAAAAATTGAGCTCACGAATTTAGACAGAATTGCATCAAAATCGGCGGACTTTAATTTACCCGTCTGAGATTGTCCTGCGCCTTTGTGAAGATACTCCTTGATAACATCGGCGGGATTTTTTCTCTCAATCTCCACTTTTGAATTCAGCAACTGCATTGCTTGCTCTGATAAAGAGGACTCCAAAGATTGGAGGGTTTCAAGTATTTTTGGGTACTTTTCAACACTCTCTATCCTATAAAGCAATAAAGCTTTATAGGGCGCAAAATAGGCTTCATCATCTTTTAGTAACTCATAACCTGCATCCACCAAGCGCGGATCGGTGCTGTAGGCATCCATGATGTCAATTTGGCTATGGTCTAGTGCTGCATAACCTAAACCATGATCAAGTCCCGTGGGTGTTAAAGCGCTTAATGAGTAAGCCTTTGAGAGCCCTCTCCAACCATCGCTCCTAGCTAAGAACTCCTGTGATAAACCTAGTCTTAAATTTGGATGATTCCTAAGATCTGAGATCAAATGAATCTTTAATTCATCTGCCAGGGTCTTTTTGATAACCAATGCGTAAGTATTGTTAAAACCCAAGAAATAGCCTGCTTTTAGCCCCATCGGTAGTAACTGTGCGTTAACTTGCTGAAGGGATAGGTTAGATTTGGTTTTAAGGATTTCCTGCGTGAGGGTTCCCCAGTACTCTGGATAAATATCGATCTCACCTTCGCGCAGCGCATTAAAAACAATGCCAGTCGAACCCATGCCCTGCTTCCTTACGACTACCATTTGAGCATGATCCTCTAACTGACTGGCAATAAGCTCGGTTAGCACATAGGACTCGGTAAATCGCTTACTGGCAACTGTAAACTCGTGCGCGTTCGCTTTAGAACTTATAAAGACAAGAAGACATAAGAAAATGTAGGTACAAAGGAAATGCAAAAGTGAATTTTTCATGAATTCTTTAATAGTCTTAACCCAATGGTATCAAATACACAGAAAATTCACCAGCAGTTAAAATTGATCTGAATTCAGTACATTTAAACTCATGACCTTAACTCCCAAACAACTCTCAAACGCACGGGCACAGTGGAAATGGCGCGGAACGGGTCGCCCCCCTTTTGCCGATCAACCCAAATCTGATCAGATTTCTGTATGGGATTTTCCTAGACCACCCGAATTAGTCCCTGAAGCCAGAGAGATTGTCATCCAATGGGAATCACTAGAGATAGCACGCACATCCGCGAGTTGGGCTGTGCGTGAAACTGCACATCCCCCGACTTACTACTTGCCATTAAAAGATGTGAGAACTGATTTATTGATCGCGGCGGGGGGAGGCTCATTTTGTGAATGGAAGGGCCCAGCTCGATACTGGAATTTATTGAATAAGACACGCAGTTTAAATTTCGTTGCTTGGAGCTATCCAACGCCTTTACCTGAGGCCATGTGCTTATCTGATTGCATTGCCTTTTACGCGCATGATCTGGATTGCACCTTGGGTGGACTCAAAGTTACTCCTCAACCAGGACAGTTCTATGGAGGCTGGATCACACCTGACTTAGCTGGCCCGTTTAAAGGCGTGCCAGGAAGTAGCGGCTGGTGATCACCCTGGGTATGCACATTAAAGATAACTAAAACGTTGAATTCATTGAGCCCTTTGTAAGCTAATTCGCTGCTGCGCTTTGACTCAGTTAATACGTGACGTGGTCTCATGGACAACAGTTCAAAATTAAATACCGTGTATCTCCGGGCCAATTGCTAGATATCAAACAACACTATAAAGCCAAATTAAAAAAATCGATTGCTGAATTTAAGCAATGCGTATTGATTTTCTAGACATACTTGCAAGATTGCAATTGATCAAGCGTCACATATTCCAATGCTTTCGAATGAGTGCACTCTAGTATGACTCCAGGAGCCATTCCGGCTTGAAATGCTTCTCTCCACCGAAGTGCACACAAACACCATTTGTCACCCGCTTTTAAACCTGCAAATCGATATTCTGGGCGCGCTGTTATTAGATCATTTCCTCTTTGAAGTGAGAACTCTAAAAAGGCTTGCGTTAACTTAGCACAAATAACATGACTTCCACGATCAGACTCATCTGTGTGGCAACAACCGTCGCGATAGTAGCCCGTAAGCGGATCGTAGGAACAAGGAACCAAAGGAGTTCCCAAAACGTTCAAAGGATTATCTTGCATAAATTTATACCCTTTTCATTTCAAACTCAAATATGCAAACGACTAAAACTAAACTTTATACAGCACTCTATAACCTGATCAAGAGTTTTTAGTATGAAAGTCAGACGCATCATGGCGTTCGAGGAGTTGTTCATGCGGCTCACCCCAAGAACGGTTAACGATTCTGCCTCTTTGTACCGCTGGTCGCTCAAGTACTTTGTCGGCCCAACGAATGACATGAGCATATTCTTGAACACTTAAGAACTCGCCCGCACTGTAAAGCCAACCCTTCACCAATCCACCGTACCAGGGAAAAATTGCAATATCTGCGATTGTGTATTCATTTCCTGAAAAATATTCGTTGTTCGCTAAATGTTTATCGAGTACATCAAGTTCTCTTTTTACCTCCATTGCAAATCTGTCAATTGCATATTCAATTTTGAATGGTGCATATGCGTAGAAATGTCCGAATCCGCCACCTAGGTAGGGAGCACTACCCATCTGCCAGAATAACCAGTTCATACACTCAGTACGAGCTTGCACTTCGGTTGGCAATAGTGCTTTGAATTTCTCAGCAAGGTATAACAATATAGATCCAGACTCAAAGACTCTTATGGCTCTTGTACCGCTGCGATCCATTAGCGCAGGAATTTTTGAATTTGGATTGATATCCACAAAGCCTGAACCAAATTGATCGCCGTCCCTGATATTAATCATCCAAGCATCATATTCAGCACCTGAGTGACCAAGAGCAAGCAATTCTTCTAACATTATTGTCACTTTCACGCCATTGGGAGTGCCCATTGAATATAGCTGCATCGGATGGCGTCCAACTGGAAGTTCTCGCTCCATCCTTGAGCCCGATGTGGGTCGATTGATACTGGCAAATTCACCTCCGTTAGGTTTCTCCCAAACCCAGATTTTTTCTGGCACATATTGTGTTTCATTTGACATAGTTATCCCCTTTATAGATCTTAAGGTGGTATTTTCCAATATTTTGGGGATCATTACTTAAATGTTTGGTTTTATCCCTTGAATCGAATTTGACTCCACCGCCTTAAAACGTAAGAATGAACAAAAAGTGGGGGAAATATATATTCCCTAGTAGTACTCCTTGCCTAATGCCTTCAATTATTTATCACTAATGGATACGGCGAAGCACTTAGAGTCAATACTGAACCCAACCGGCTATTATTCGAAATGGAAATCCACATACCTAAAGTAATGAATCAGACAAAACACTAGAATATGATCAACTTTTTCTATAACCGATCCTCAACAATCATAAAGAAAGTAATACTTACATTATGATTGTTGATCATGAACACATCCCTCATCAGAATTTATGATTAAATCTTGAACTTGACCATTCGATAAGCTAAATATAGTGCATCACTTGATAAATGAAACCACTGCGCACCACACGCTTGATAATTTTGAATGATGTCAATTGGGTCTTATTAAGTTAGATCCATTCAGTTATTATAAATTTCCTATTTGAGTTCATAATATGTCGTTACAGGGGGCAAAGATGAATTCAAAACGAAAACTTATTTTGGCGATGGGTACTGGCCTTATTACAGGTGAACAAGCCCAAGGACAATCCATCCTAACTAAATCTCAAAGCGGTGCAAGGGGACCTGCAGTTTGGCTTGATTTGGATCAAGCTGAACTAGATGCGGCCTACGATCAATCGGTTTATGCACCTAATATTCAACAGATTTTAAAACGATATGCCAGTAACAGCGAGATTACCCGCACTAGAATTGGTAAGCCTCAAAAATTCTCTTATGGTTCAAGTTCAATAGAAACACTTGAAGTTTACCAATGTAACAAACCAAAGGCTCCCATAAATATTTTCATTCACGGCGGAGCATGGCGCAGCGGTTTAGCAAAAGATTTTGGCTTTCACTCAGAAATTTTCGTAAATGCTGGAGCTCACTGTGTAGTGCCTGATTTTATCAATGTTATCCAATCTAATGGGGATTTAATTCCCATGGCAGAGCAGGTAAGGAGAGCAGTGATGTGGGTTTATAAAAATGCATCTGCGTTTGGCGGAGATCCTAATAAGATTTTTATATCCGGCCATTCATCAGGTGCTCATCTCACAAGTGTAACGCTAACTACAAATTGGCAAAAAGAATACGGCCTACCTATGAATATACTAAAGGGTGGTGTTTTATGCAGTGGAATTTATGATCTAAAACCCGTAAGGCTATCTGCAAGAAGTTCCTACGTAAAGTTCACAGATGAAATTGAGCAGTCGTTGAGCTCGCAAAGGCATCTAGAATTTCTAAATTGTCCCATCGTAGTTGCACACGGAAGCCTTGAAACCCCAGAGTTTCAAAGACAGAATCAAGAGTTTGCTAAAGCGGTTAAGGACTTAGGTAGGGAAGTCAAATTCGTTGTTGGAGAAAACTATAATCACTTTGAGATTCCAGAGACTCTAGCGAATCCATATGGGATTTTAGGTAAATTAGTGCTGGAGCAAATGCAACTTGTTTGAGTTATGGTCCATTTTTATTTAATAAATCATAAGAAATACTAGGCATAGTTTTCTTGAGTAAGACAAATGCTTATATTGAATCAAAGTACTCTTAAGTCGAACTACTTTTAATTTAAATATCGCTAACAGTCTCACTCTCGATGTTTTCAAAGTGACTACCTAAATATTGCTCATCAATCGCTCATCAATCGCCCCTTTATCACCCCCCCTCTAGTTCTCCAATTAGTGTTTTTCTTTAGTCAAATCGGTAAGTGTTGGTTTAAACAGACAATAAATGATGCGTTTTATTGGTATATTCGAAATACAACTTTTAGGAGCTATTTGTGGGAAAAAAATCTAGAAAATTTCTCTTTGTATTGGCCGGTACTTTATTGCTGATGCTTTCTGCGTGTTCAACTATCAGTGCAGCTTATGACTCAACTGTTGATACTGTTTCCGGCTGGGTTAAGTCAGACGACAAGAAGTGATTCTTAAATTCAAAAATAATTAATTTAACAGCCTGCATTTTTGCAGGCTTTTTTTATACATCAATACTACCTTAAAGAATTTTATGAGTACTGTCCTTCCCTTTGTCATTGAACATGAATTTAACGTGCCGCGTGCTTTACTGTGGAAGGTGCAAACTCAAGCCGAGCATTTGAAGCACTGGTTAAGTCCTGAAGGTTTTCACACTATTCATTCTGAAATTGATTTTCGTGAAGGAGGAAAGTACTTCTATGGTATCGAAGGACCCAATGAAATTCAGATGTGGGGGTTGCAGCAGTTTTTGGAAATCGTACCAGAACAAAAAATCGTTCATCTACAAAGTTTCTCGGACAAGAAAGGTGGTCTAAGTCGTCACCCCATGGCCCCAAACTGGCCTGCATTTATGCACGTTACTGCGACTTATGAAGATAGTTCAAGTGATAGAACGCTATACACCCTTTCCTGGATACCACACGATAGTGATGAAATTGGCCGAGCAACATTCGACGCTGCTCGATCAGGAATGCAAGCTGGATTTGCAGGCACTTTTGCAAAACTTGACGCCTACCTAATTAAACTTCAAGTTAAATAGCCGAAACCAAGTATTACGCGTAACTCGGTTTTTATAACAACCACAGGCTATGTGACTTGGCACACTGTGGTTGGAATGGAATAATAAATCGTGTTTAATAAGATGCCCATCCCCCGTTAGTGGTGGAGAGCCCTATTTATTGAGTTTCATATAGCAAAAAGCTCACTAAAGAGTGAGCCAAGTGCTGAAGTATATGGGGTGGCTGATGGGGCTCGAACCCACGACAACAGGAATCACAATCCTGGACTCTACCAGCTGAGCTACAGCCACCGTAACTCTAATTATACATTGCTTGGGTATTTTAAACTGAGTAACACTACCTTAATCCAAAAGCAACACCACTTTGCGGGGTGGGAACATTTATTTTTACCTTAAAGGTAGATTTAAGGTAGTTGTAATAGGCTAAGTTCTCAGCAGCAGAAGCAGCTTGTGCAACGTTAGCTCCTTGTTCTGGGGTTGTCTTCGCGGCGTCGGCACTAGTTAGTGGGCTATGGATCACCTTTGACACTTCTATTACAGCATAGCCCTGTTCACCTAAATCTACTCCTGTCCATGCCGGTAAGGACAAGGCGGGTACTTTAAGGGCAGCGTCTACAACGGGCTGTGGAAGCTTTTGAGTGGCTTGGCGAGATACCATTAATGGGGAACCCAAATGGGCAACCTCTTCGTGATCTTTCCAAAAGCTCAGTTTCTCAATGCCTGTTTTCTTAGCGATCACAAGTGCATTCTCTCGGCCGTAGGCGGTTCGCACCTTATCCTTAACTTCATCGTAAGACAAAATCCTAGCTGGGGTATATTTAACAATCCGAGCAGATGCTAATAAATTAGGCGCTAGTTCCACAGCCTCGGTGTTTCGTTTTTTATCTATTGAGTCTTTCGAGAAAAGAGCACTCAAAATCTTAGGATTTTTCAACATACCCAATTGAGCGACATTGGACTCGGGAGAAACGCCGCTCAATGAATGAATTTCTAATTTCAACTTGTCCGCAACAGGCTTTAAGCTATCAGATTGCTCATAAACCATATTGGTAAAAAGCTCTGCAGCCTCAGCAAATTTCTTTTGAGCGCCCTGCTTTCTCACCTGAGCTTCAAGGGTGGGCTTCATTTCTGAAAAACTTGGTGTATGCAAAGCTTTGATATCTGTTAGTTTGATAATGTGAAATCCAAAATCACTTTCAACTACGTCACTTACCTGCCCTTTTTGTAATGTGTAAGCAGCGTCCTCGAAGGGTTTTACCATAGCGCCGCGTGTAAAGAAGTCCAAATCCCCTCCCTTAGCAGCCGAGACGGGATCTTGGGAATTCTTTTTAGCGAGATCAGCAAAACTTTGGGGGTCTTTCTTAATTGCAGCCAACAACTCCTGAGCCTTAGACTTTGCTTTTGCCCGCGCATCTGCAGGCGCGTCCTTGGCTACAGCAATTAATATATGACTGGCTCTTCTCTCTTCTTGACCAGCTAGCTTTGCATTATTTTGTTCGAAATAAGTTTTAAGGTCAGATTCGTTGACTGCGACCGTTTTCTCAATAGAGGGCATATCGAGTATCAAATACTCTACATCCGCTGACTCGCTAGATTTAAATTCACTTGAGTGCGCTTTGTAAAAAGCATTAAGTTGGTCATCTGTGGGCTTGACTTCTTTAATGAAGTCTTCACCTTTAAATATTTGAACTTTTATCTCACGCTGTTCATTAAAGGCATTATTGGCAACTTCCTTTAAGGCTTTAGGGACAAAGCCTCCATTTGCTATGCCAGTGATAACTTGTTGCACAGCTAAATCTGCACGCATCCTGCCTTCAAAGGACTCGGGCGACATCCCTTGACTAGCTAGTAATTGCTTATAGCGCTCAATATCCAGTGTTCCATCTGCCTTGCGCAAAGAAGCAATTGTTGGATTACGCTGTAGTTCTTGTGCAAGTCGCTGATCACTCACACTTAAAAAAAGTTTTGCGGAGGCTTGAGACAATAAGCGATCCCTGACCATGCGCTCTAGTATTTCATATTTAACTTCAGGAGAATCGAGCCACTTTGCGTCCAAGTTGGGCATAGACTCGCGCAACTTTTGGGTCTCAACTCGCAACGCATTGTCCCACTCAGCTTGGGAAATGTCTTGTCCATCCACTACCGCAACAGCTGCCCCCTTCTCCCGAAACCGGTTATAGCCATCAATGCCAAAAAGTACAAAGGAGGGAAATATGAGTAAGATCAGCAAAAATTGCATGATCTTGTTGTGCTGTCTTACGAAATCAAACATGCGCTAAAGCTCTAGTTATAAAAGAAAAAAGGCGAACCCAGGTTCGCCTAAAGAAATGGTGGGTGCTGACGGTCTCGAACCGCCGACCTACGCCTTGTAAGGGCGCCGCTCTACCAACTGAGCTAAGCACCCCACCGAATCTGTTTATTAATTAAGTGCTTCTTTTAAAGCCTTACCTGGACGAAACTTAGGAACCTTTGCAGCCTTTATTTTAATAGCATTATGAGGGGGACGTGGGTTGCGACCCGTACGAGCAGCTCTTTTTGTTACAGCAAATGTACCAAAACCAACTAAAGTGACCGAACCGCCCTTTTTCAGAGTTGTTTTTACAGCTCCAAGTGTAGCGTCAAGCGCGCGCGCAGCAGCAGCTTTTGAGATATCTGCATGCTTAGAAATATGTTCAATCAGTTCAGTCTTGTTCACGAAATTTTCCCCTAATTAAAGGCTTGATTTTGGACATACAGTAAACAAACCCTTAGCTCATTTAAAGACAGTCTTTAAATTCTGCCAAGGGCATTAAATCATTACCGCTATGTGTGGCCTAACAAGCAATCAAAATTAAATGCAACCAAGCCAAACTAGCGAAGTTGAAATTCTAATCTTATTTATCGATTTATTTCAGTAAAAAACTATCAAAATCGACGATAAAAATAAAAGATTTTTAAAAAAAGATGAAATTTAGGCTTTATTCAGTATTTCAGCAATTGACTTACCTAAATCAGTCGTTGTAGCTTTTCCACCTATATCGGGAGTGCGGGGTAACCCATGTGCGGGGTCTAATGCTTTTTCAATAGCATTTAAGATCGCATCGTGAGCGTTTTTGTAGCCCAAAAACTCTAACATCATCGCACCACACCAAATTTGCCCAATCGGATTAGCGATGCCCTTTCCAGCTATATCCGGGGCCGAACCATGGACTGGCTCAAACAAGGAAGGAAACTCCCTTGTAGGGTTTAAATTAGCGCTCGGAGCTATCCCAATTGTGCCCGTACAAGCAGGACCCAAGTCGCTCAAAATATCGCCAAATAAATTACTAGCAACGACAACATCAAAAAAATCAGGACGTTGTACAAAATGTGCCGTCAAAATGTCAATATGAAACTTATCCACCTTTACACCCGGATAGGCCTTAGACATTTCTGCGACCCGCTCATCCCAATATGGCATTGTGATTGCGATTCCATTTGATTTTGTAGCGCTCGTTAAATGTTTTTTAGGCCTTGACTGAGCAAGCTCAAAGGCGAACTTAAGGACACGGTCTACTCCAACTCGGGACATGACTGTCTCTTGCATTACGATTTCACGGGCAGTACCTGGATACATACGCCCACCAATACTAGAGTATTCGCCTTCTGTATTCTCACGGACAATATACATATCGATTTCACCGGGTACCCTAGGTGTGCCGTCTCGACGAACGACGGGGGCAATAATACCGGGCATTAAGCGGGCGGGTCTCAAGTTTACATATTGATCAAATTCACGTCTAAATAGTAGTAACGATCCCCATAAGGATAAGTGATCGGCAATTTTATCGGGCCAACCTACTGCACCAAAATAAATAGCATCATGTGATCCAACGAGATCGCGCCAGTTATCGGGCATCATCTTGCCGTGTTTTTCGTAATATTCCCAACTGGAAAAATCAAAATAATCAAATTGAAGGTCAATGCCGAACTTACTTGCAGCAACCTCTAAAACACGGACGCCCTCGGGCATGACTTCCTTACCAATACCATCGCCAGCAATAACCGCAATTCTTTTCTTTGACATCTTCGTATTCCTATTTTGCTTAAATACTTTTTTTAAACAGCCCTGGGTGTTCTAACCACTAAACTTACCCCTAATGCAGTAAGAGCTACGCCAAGTATCGTTGAAAATGTAATGGATTCACTAAATAAAAACCACGCTAACACTGCTGTGGTGGGAGGGACCAAATACATTATGCTGGTAACCGATGATGCAGCGCCTTTTTGAATTAGCAAGTAAAACAAGGAGCTAGCGCCAATTGTTAAGCCAAATACCGACCAAGCCAAAGAAAATACGAACTGATCACTCCACTGAATAGCCTCAGTCTCCAACAATGCCAGCGGCAACGTCACCACAGCAGATGCCAAAAGTTGAACCGTGTTGGCAGTTCTAACATCACATGGTTTAACAAATGCTTTTTGATATAGCGTGCCAACGGTTATGCTAAGTAAAGCCAAAATCTCAGCTACAAAACCCCAGGTTGTAATCTCAATTCCCACACTGAGTTTATTAAAAAGCACCAAAATTACTCCCCCTAGACCGAGCCATAAACCCGTCCACTGACGCCCCGTTATTTGGTGGCGTCTGGAGGACAACCAAAACGCAGTGAGTACGGGTTGAAGTCCAACAATTAAAGCGGTCAATCCAGAGCCAATTCCAGACTTAACACCGACCCACACCCCGCCCAAGTAACCTGCTTGGATGCAAAGACCAGTAACTGATAGATGTAGCCATTGCGCTCTTTCCTGGGGCCATTGAATTTTTGCGAAATATATCCACGGGAGGAAACACGCAATGGAGAATAAAAACCTCAACTCCAAAAACTTAAAAGGAGGCGATAGAGGCATCCCGTAGCGCGCGACGATAAATCCGGTGCTCCACAAAAAAACGAACAAAGGAGGAGTCAACCGAACCCAGGGGGTATTTAAGACAGAGCGGTTCATTCGACTGAAGCGCGGATATGGGGCAACGCTTTTTGTAAATAATAGACCATCGACCAGACTGTAAGCACTGCTGCAATCCAAATAAGGAATTGACCAATGATTCCGGTGTCCCACCCGCCCCATAACTTGCCGTCATAAAGTAGAAAAGGGATCGCAACCATTTGTGCACTTGTTTTAACTTTACCAATCATATGAACAGCAACGCTCTTGAGTGCGCCAATCTGTGCCATCCACTCTCTGAGTGCTGAAATTGCTATTTCTCGACCAATAATAATGAGCGCTACAAAAACATCAGCTCGCCCCAAATGGACCAGCACCAACAAACTAGCACACACTAAAAATTTATCTGCTACGGGGTCCAAGAATGCACCAAAGGCTGAGGTCTGATTAAGTTTGCGAGCTAAATATCCATCAAGCCAATCTGTTAATGCAAACACAACAAACATTGCAGTAGCAGCAGTATTCCGAGTCTCTTGCTCAAGGGGTAAATAAAAAATTGCTGCTAAAAGTGGAATCGCAACAATTCTTGTCCAAGTCAAAAGCGTAGGTATTGTGTAAAACATCTCATTCAATCATAAATTACTTGGGCCTGTCCCAAATAGGCTTGGTGAGTCCAACCGGCAATCGCTGCATCGGTTGGATAAAACCGGGCGGAATTGCCAAGTTCAATTTCAGCTTGTATATCCCCTCGCAGCAGTTGCATTCGCACCCCCAGTCCTCGAACAATTTCCCCGTGCTCAGTGAACTCGTGTCTGGGTGGAAACTCTTTAAGTAATCGAGTCACATCTGGATTAGATCCATTAACCAAGAGTTTAAGATATTTGCCGAACCTACAACGAGCTCCAGCCAAATCCCAAATTTGTTGGATATTGACTCTCAACGCTCCTGCCCCTGAGAATCTATCTACTTGAACACGCGCCATAACAATAATTAGCTCATCCTCTTTCAGAATATTTTTGTGAGCATTCATCAATTTTTCATCAGCAGAAGCATCCAAACATGCCGTTTTGTCGTCCAATTTGAAGAGAGCTAGCTTTCCCCTTTGACCAGTAATGACTCGGAATTCACTCACCATGCCAGCCAATAATTGTGGCTCCTTAGATTCGTTAATATCTTTAAGCGAGCGTTTGGCAAAGCGCCTAACTTCGGCTTGTACTTCATCAAATAAATGCCCTGACAAGTAAAAACCAAGCGCTGCCTTCTCGTTAGAGAGTTGCTCACGAACGCCCCATGGTTTTTGAACTATATGATCCGGCTCCTCCTGCATGGAGCCAACACCATCATCATGCGCGTCAAATAGCCCGCCTTGATTGGCACTAGATTCAACGGCTAGTGCATACTCGAAAGCCTTATCCAAAGTTGCTACTAAAGTTGCACGGTCCCTGCTTACGCAGTCAAAGGCTCCGGCCTTAATTAAGGCCTCTACGGATCGCTTATTTACTTTAGAGCGATCAATTCGCTTGCAAAAATCAAATAAACTTAAAAATGGACCATTTTCCTCTCGCTCCCGGACCATGGCCTCAACAGCTTGTTGTCCTGTACCTTTTACTGCGCCTAGCCCATAACAAACCACTGTATCGGACACTGGCCAAAAGTAATATTGCCCTCGGTTAACGTTGGGAGATTCAAATTCAATACCGAACCGCTTGGCGTCTTCAAATAGGACACGCAATTTATCGGTGTTGTCCATCTCAACGGTCATGTTGGCACAAAAGAACTCGGCAGTAAAGTGAACTTTAACCCAAGCGGTGTGATAAGCAAGGAGCGAGTACGCTGCAGCGTGTGATTTATTAAAACCGTACCCAGCAAATCTCTCCATCAAATCGAAGATCTCATCGGCAGTCTCAACCGTGATGTTATTCTTTACTGCGCCGTCTCTAAAAATCTGACGATGCAGAGCCATCTCTTCTGCTTTTTTCTTACCCATTGCACGGCGCAATAAATCTGCGCCTCCAAGCGTATACCCTCCAAGTACTTGGGCAGTTTGCATGACCTGCTCTTGGTAAACCATAATTCCATAAGTCTCAGAGAGCACCCCCTCCACCAATGGGTGAGGGTAAACGACCTCTTCTCGTCCGTGTTTTCTGGCCACAAAACTTGGAATCAAATCCATTGGACCGGGACGGTACAACGCATTGAGTGCGATTAAATCTTCAAGCCTCGTAGGCTTTGCATCCCTGAGCATGCCTTGCATACCTCGGCTCTCAAACTGGAATACAGCCTCTGTTTTACCGTCTGTAAAGAGTTGATAAGTTTCCTTATCATTCAATGGAATATCTTCAAATGCAAAGTTCTCTTGCCCAGGGTGCCTTGACTTTATAAGGTCTTTAGCACGCTCCAAGATAGTGAGGGTCGCCAATCCCAAAAAGTCAAATTTCACAAGGCCCGCGGCTTCAACGTCGTCCTTATCAAATTGACTTACAGCGGAGTCACTCCCGGGTTGTTGGTACAAGGGGCAAAAGTCAGTTAATTGACCCGGTGCAATTAAAACGCCACCCGCATGCATGCCTACGTTGCGTGTTAAGCCCTCTAAATTTTGTGCCAATGCGAAAAGAATCTTAGTTTCTTCCTCATGTGCCAAACGCTCGGCCAGAACTGGCTCTGCCTCGACTGCTTTCTCAAGCGTCATGTGAACGCCAGGCTTATTGGGGATCAACTTTGCAATTCCATCGCAAAACGAATAATTAAGATCCAAGACACGACCTACATCTCGAATTGCAGCGCGCGCGGCCATGGTTCCAAAGGTTACGATTTGAGAGACAGCGTTGCGCCCGTACTTTTGTTTCACATATTCAATGACTCTGTCTCTATTAGCTTGGCAAAAATCAATATCAAAGTCAGGCATTGAAACCCGTTCAGGATTCAAAAATCTCTCGAATAGCAAGTTATATTGCAGAGGATCTAGATCTGTGATCTTTAAGGCATAGGCAACTAAAGATCCAGCACCAGATCCACGACCCGGCCCAACTGGACATCCATTATTTTTTGCCCAATTAATAAAGTCGCTGACTATTAAAAAGTAGCCTGGGAAGCCCATTTTTAAGATGGTATTAATTTCAAAATCAAGCCGCTCAACGTACGCAGGAGATTTCTCAGCCCTCACACTCTCAATAGGAAACAAATGATGCAACCGTTCCTCAAGCCCTTTGTGGGACT
This sequence comes from uncultured Burkholderiales bacterium, assembly GCA_903896615.1. Taxonomy (GTDB): domain Bacteria; phylum Pseudomonadota; class Gammaproteobacteria; order Burkholderiales; family Burkholderiaceae_C; genus Limnohabitans. The sequence continues at coordinate 575 of CAITYM010000163.1, read as the reverse complement.
CTTGCCTGAAAAATTCATCAATGGGCATTGGACGACCATCCAGTTCAGGAGTTGGATAGTTAGGGAGTTGCGGCTTTCCAAGTGATAAAGTTAGGTTACACCGCTTGGCGATTTCAAGACTATTTGCGATTGCAGAAGGAACGTCTTTAAAGAGTTCCTGCATTTGTTGACTCGTCTTAAAATACTGATCTGGTGTGAACTTCCTTACTCGACGAGTATTTCCCAATATCTCACCCTCTGCAATGCACACTCGCGCTTCGTGTGCTTCATAATCTTCAGGCTTTAGAAACTGCAAAGGATGAGTTGCTACAACGGGTAAATTGAGTTGGGATGCAAGGAGAACACTCGCTTGGACTAATTTCTCATCCTCAACGCGTCCTGCTCTTTGAATCTCAATATAAAACCGGTGGGGGAAAATTTCGGCTAAATCTAGAGCAATTTGGCTTGCTTTAGAGTTGTCTTGATTTATTAATGCTTGACCTAAAGCACCCGTATTTGCTCCAGACAGCGCAATAAGTCCGCCGGAATGCGTTTTGAGCCAATCAAGTTTGATCAGCCCTTGGGTTTTGCACACA
>CAITYM010000162.1 GCA_903896615.1 uncultured Burkholderiales bacterium | reverse complement strand
GTGTTGGTGAGCGCTGCAACTGATTGCGACTGAAGTCCTGCAATTTGCTGGGTGCTTAGTTGCACAAAATCAGTGGATGGGATAAGTCCAATATTTGCAGTGCTGAGCACGGACAACTGCTCGGTGGTGAGTCCCAGAATTTGGACGCTGGTGAGCTCCATGACGTTCACACTACTGAGGGAGGCGACAACGGGATCGCTCAGAGCAGAAATTTGTTTGGAAGTTAGCGCTTTAAACTGAGCACCGGTTAACTGCCCCACAGTCGTTGTGCTGAGGGATGCGATTTGTCCAGAGCTCAAAACCAGTAAATCACTCAAACTGAGTGACTGTAATGCAGTGCTACTTAAGCTTGAAATTTGAGTGCCCGTTAATCCAGGAATTTGGGTTGTGGTTAACTGCGCAATTTGTGCAGGCGTTATGGTCGCCATTACACTGGTACTTAGGCCTTGTAACTGTGCACTAGGAATAGCTTGTAGCGCGCTCTTAGTAAGCGAAGAAAACGCGCTTGAGGTAAGGGTTGCCAATGCGCTTGAGGTAAATCCTTGCGTTTGTTTTGAAGTCAGGGCAGCAAAATCAGCGCTACTTAAAGTAGCCCCCTGGTTAGTTATATTGTTCATGAGGGCGCTGAACTGGCCCGAAGACAATGCGGTAATTTGAGCGACCGATAAAGCACCAATTTCTGAGGTGCTCAAATAACCAATTTGCGCATTACTGAGCGCTGAAATTCCCGATGTCGTGATGTTTTGAACATCAGCACTGCTAAGGGACAAAATTTGAGACTGAGTTAGTCCCTGTATGCCTGATGAACTAAAGTAACCGAATTGCTGGGGTGTTAGACCCGCAAGAGCACTTGTCGAAATCGTCCCTACCGCACTTGAAGTAAGTGAGTAAATTGCACTTGATGAGAGTTGAGAAACACTCCCAGTGGTTAGAGAATTGACAATGCTGTTGGCCATGAGCTTGAGTTTAGGTTTAGATTTACCTTTGGAACTTCTTTGTTACGCAATAAGTCACGATAGGGTAATCGACCCGGAATCTGAATACTTTACCTTTCAAGCCCTCATTACCGAGTTAAGTAGCGATATTTGTAACTAATATTATGTAAATAGCCGGTTTATTAGTTATTAAGTGGTAATTAAAAAATTACCAAACTTAAATATATTTCCGGTGACTTAACTTAAATATCTTCCCGCAGTGTGTACGGCAGTGACAAAACTTCTACTGCGTGCTCTGCACCCTCGCTAACGGAGCGAATCAATGATGCGTTATCAAGCGTTGCACTTAGGCTTAGACTGGCGAAGCCGTAAAAAATTCCTTGATAGGACGCGGACCGAACAATCTGACCACATGGTTGTTCTTTATCTGATTGAAGAAATAAATCTTGGCCATCGTGTAGGGGAGCAACACTGGTTAGTAAAAAGCCTCTTCTTTTAATTGTTCCCCTAAACTGACTCCGAGCAACTACCTCTTGGCCAGGGTAGCATCCTTTGTGAAAATTGACACCCTCAAGTGACTCGTAATTGATCATTTGAGGGACGAAGGATTCATACGTGGCATGACTAATTAGACAAACCCCACTCATCACTTCTGAAAGATTCCACTGAGATTCGGTGATTAAATCTACTTGTACATCTATTGATGAAGGAGAGATACACAGATAACGCTCGATACCAATCGATGGGTAAAGGGTAATCCAATGCTGATTTCCGGTATCAGATTCACAAACACTGTGTTGCCAGGGTAGTGAATCAGCGAAGGTTGGTTGCAATTCATTTTTAATTGGTTCACTTCGTCCAATAACGCCATAAATCTGATAGTTCAGAGTTTCATCCGTTACTTTTACTTTTGATCTAAGTATGAACATGGACAGTCTCTTAACTGTTTGCGCAATTAGGTCTTTAGAGCAAACCAGTAAAACTTCAGCCTGCGAGGCTTTAAATCCGATGAAACTTGCTTGCATTCGCCCTTTGGCATTACAAAATGCACAAAGACGAGCCTCTTTATCACCCAAATTCAAAAAATCTTGCGTTAGCTGATTGTGGAGAAAACTTAATGAGTCCTCTCCGCTGACGCGAATAATCCCATATGAACTTATATGGGCTATACCCTTGGATAATTCAGGCGTATCCTTAAGACCCATGGTCTTTGGGTTTAGGGCGACACCGTCTTTGGAAGATAATAGGGGTTCGTTCATCGAATAGGTTCAAATGGATGCGTGAATTATCATACATCTTTAATTCTTTTAGTGATGCAGGGGTTTTGCTTTGATCCGGTTTCTTAAGATAACTTTTTTGACCGCCTTATTGGCAGGACTATTAGGTCTAACCCAGTTACTTTGGTGGGTTATGGCTCCCCTCAACCTAGGCTCACCTGTCATTGAGTTGTCGATAGAGCCCGGAACTCCTGTCAAGCAAATCGCACAAGAGGTTGTTAGATCAGGTGTTGATCTCCCAGCCTACGGTATTTATCTTATTTTTCGTTTAAGTGGCCAGTCTAAGCAAATAAGGGCCGGTAGTTATGAGCTAAGCAGAGGCGACAGCGGTTGGGACCTATTAGAGAAGTTGATCAGAGGTCAAGAAAATTTGCGTGCTCTAACCCTTGTTGAGGGGTGGAACATGAGGCAATTTAGAGCTTTATTGGATAAGGCAGATGGACTGCGTCATGAGAGTTCGCAAATGTCTGATCAAGAGATTATGCAAATGCTTGGACATCCTGAGTTAGCGGCCGAAGGTCGTTTCTACCCAGACACATACACCTACGGCAAGGGCACTTCAGATAGAAATATATTAAAGCGCGCGTTCCATGCAATGGATCGACACTTAGCAATCGCTTGGGGGGAGCATCCAAAGGGTAGTGTTCTTAAATCTGCCGATGAGGCCTTGATTTTGGCCAGCATTGTGGAGAAGGAGACGGGCGCTGCATCAGATCGGCCGATGATTTCAAGTGTTTTTAATAACCGTTTGCAACTGGGCATGCCACTTCAAACTGACCCTACAGTTATTTATGGATTGGGGCCTAATTTTGATGGTAATTTAAGGCGGGCAGACCTGAGATCAAATCATCCCTGGAATACTTACATACATACAGGCCTGCCCCCTACACCCATTGCCATGCCTGGCAAAGCAGCACTCCTTGCTGCGGTGCATCCGGCTCAAAGCGAGGCTTTGTATTTTGTGGCCAAGGGTGACGGCAGAAGTCAATTTAGCAACACCCTTGAAGAGCATAATGCCGCCGTACAAAAGTACCAATTAAACCGTGTCAAAGATTACACTAGTGCACCAACTAACAATTAATTTTTTCGAATGAAACAAGCGCAAAAGGGCCTATTTATAAGTTTTGAGGGTATTGATGGTGCTGGAAAATCCACACACATACAAGCACTAGCAGATGCTTTCAAGGCGTCGGGCAGGGCGGTTACGTTGACCCGCGAACCGGGAGGAACTGCGCTGGCGGAGAAATTACGGCAGATGGTTCTCAACGATCCTATGGATGCGCTAACCGAGTCCTTGTTAGTATTTGCTGCGAGGCGGGACCATTTGAAGACCGTCATACTGCCCTCTTTAAATAGTGGGCAGGTCGTAATATGCGATCGGTTTACTGACGCCACATTTGCCTACCAAGGGGGAGGGCGAGAATTTGATTTGACCACACTTACTCAATTGGAGAGGTGGGTTCAAAGTGTGGATGGAGTTTTTCGTGAGCCTGACTTGACGCTTTGGTTTGTGCTTGACCCGCGTATTGCTGCAGAGCGTCTTGTCTCTGCACGCGTGCCAGATCGGTTTGAATCACAGTCAGCGCAGTTCTTTGACAAAGTTCATCAAGCCTATATGAAGCGTGCACTTGAGGCGCCACAACGTTTTGCACAAATCGATGCCAGTCAAAGTAAAGAAGCAGTTTGGACTCAATTGATTGATGTTATACGGAACAAAAAATGGTTAAATACTTAAGTACTTAAGTACATACTGTTTAATGAGTCATCCTTATTTCACACTTCTTTTGTCAACCGTTGAAATCTGATGAAAATTTGAATAATTACAAATAATGACAGATCAAATTAATGTCCTCTCACCCTGGATCAAGGACCAACTCTCTATACTAAGCAGGCGCAGTGGTCACGCATGGCTTTTGCAGGGTCCGTCAGGACTTGGACAATACACATTGGGTTTAGAGTTGGCTAGGGCATGGTTGTGCTTATCACCAAAGGATCACTCGGCCTGTGGGGTCTGTTCGAGTTGTCACTTGATTGATGTCAAGTCGCATCCGGATTTATATCTCTTAATGCCCGAAGTTCAAATGATAGATCTTGAATGGCCGCTGCAGGAAAAGGCACAAAAAGAGATTGACGAAAAAGTCCGTAAACCTAGTAAAGAAATCCGCGTTGAAGCTGTCAGGGATATGGTTGAGTTTACTCAGCGTACAGCCTCAGGATCTACATCAAAGATTGTTCTTATTTACCCTGCGGAAAAGCTTAATCTATACGCGGCTAATATGATTTTAAAAACCTTAGAGGAACCACCTGGGGATACCCGCTTTATTGTTGCCAGCGAAGCCGCACACCTGCTTCTTCCAACCATCAGAAGTCGATGTCAAATGCACACAATGATTTGGCCCGAAGAGAAGCTTGCTGTCCAGTGGTTGTCAAATAACGGCATGAACGCAAAGGATGCGCCGATACTCTTAAAGGCTGCAGGTGGTCGCCCCGAGGATGCGCTGATGCTCCAAAGTTTAGGTGTTGACGCAGAAATATGGAGCAAAATTCCAAAGGCATTAGCAAGAGCCGATAGCTCTGTACTTGAGAGCTTCACCCCGCGTGAAGTCATCTTTATTATGCAAAAATTGTGTACCGATTTGGTTGCCCATCACTTTAAGTCTGAGACACGTTATTTTTTACCCAACGTTTTGCCCAAAGTTCAAAATATTGCGGCATTGACGCTGTGGTTTAAGGAGTTATCCATAGCCGCAAAGACTGTTGAGCATCCCTATAACCCGGGCTTGATGTTTGAGTCATTAACTGTTCAGGCATCAAAAGCGCTTCAGGCCTAATTTCAGCGGATTATTTATGTTCACAGATTCACATTGCCATTTGAACTACCCTGAGTTTGTAAGCAACATGGACTCGTTAAGGGCTTCAATGGTGGAGGCGAAGGTAACCCGTGCTTTAGTTATCAGCACGAAAATGGAGACCTTCGAAGATGTACACGATTTGGCAATGAAATACGATAACTTTTGGTGCACCGTTGGTGTGCATCCCGATGAGGAGGGCGTATTGGAGCCTAGTGCAGAGGAATTGGTTAATTTAGCCGATCGGCCAAGAGTGGTAGGTATTGGGGAGACGGGGCTTGATTACTACAGACTGGAAGGTAGAAGTATTCAAGATATGGAGTGGCAAAGAGATAGATTTAGACGTCACATTCGGGTTGCTCGGCAAGTGCAATTGCCGTTAATTATCCATACTAGAAGCGCTTCAGAGGATACTTTAAAAATTTTGAAGGAAGAGGGCGAAGACGGATCAGTTGGCAGTGTGGGTGGGGTGTTTCACTGCTTTACAGAGAATGAATTTGTCGCAAAAGCAGCTTTAGAGCTCGGCTTTTATATCTCCTTCTCTGGTATTGTTACATTTAAGAATGCCAAAGAATTAAAACAAATAGCCGCTTGGATACCGCTTGATCGTTTGTTGATAGAAACAGATAGTCCTTATCTTGCGCCTGTGCCGCACAGGGGGCAAACCAATTCACCAGCTTATGTGCCTTGGGTTGCTAAACATATTGCTGAACTAAGGGGTGTTTCTGTGGAAGAAATTGCAAAAGCCAGTAGCGATAATTTTGATGTATTGTTTAAAAAAATACATACACGCTCATGAAAACAAATTATGTTTATCAATGTATAAAATCGTTTCAAAATTATGGGTTTTTATTACTCAGATCTTTGGTTACAGTCCTCGCGCTTGTCATCTTATTTTTGGACACAGCTGTTGCAGGCTCCTATGATGACTTCTTTAAGGCAATCAGGTTTGATGATGCTGAAGAAGTGTCTAGTCTTCTAAAAAGTGGGTTTGATCCGAACACGCCCACTGAGGACGGGCAGACTCCTTTAATCGTGTCCATAAAATTAGGTTCCAGTAAAACCACTCGGGTATTGGCCAGCGCTAAAGGATTGGATATTGACCGCACAAATCTCCAAGATGAATCCCCACTGATGTTGGCCGCCTTCAATGGAAATTTAGAGCTAACCAAATATTTGGTCAGTCAGGGTGCAGAAGTTAATAAGCCTGGATGGTCGCCCTTGCATTACGCGGCAACCAAAGGCCATATTGACATCATGCAATTTCTCCTCTCTGAGAGCGCCTATATTGACGCTGAGTCGCCGAACGGAACTACGCCTTTAATGATGGCAGCAAAATTTGGTACCTTAGGAGCCGTAAAGTTGTTATTGGATGAAGGAGCAGATCCGACAATCAGAAACAATCTTCAGTTAAATGCTGTTGATTTTGCGTCCAACAATCCAAATCCCCAAATGCTTAGCTATTTGAAAACTCAACATAGTATCTGGATAATGTCACACCATTGGTGCCCAGAGTTGCAATGATTCAAGGTGCCTTGGGGATGTCCTTTGGGGTGGATTTTTGCGGGGACCAAGGCATAGCGGAATAATTGAATTAAATCGAATTAATTTAATATTTAACATAATATACATCGTATAAAGTAAATAATAGAGGGACTCGGTATGTATTTCAGGCTTTGTGAGCGGCTAATTCCAGTCTTTGGCGCTGTGTTAAACCCTTGCAATAGCTGCTTAAGGATGCATGAGGATGATTGGTATTGCTTGGATAAACACTATACTGGGTGTTTAAATTGAGGCTTAGTGAAGCGCGTTGGAATTAAAAAACTGAGTCACCAAACTCAAAAAATAACAAACAATCAATATGTCTCATCCTAATTTAGAGCTAGAAAATAAGGCGCCATTTTTAAATCTTAATTTAATAATGCTCATTCTTTGTCAAGGATTATTCTTGACGAACAACGTGACTTTTATTGCTGTCAATGGATTAGTTGGTTTGTCATTAACTTCAACCCCGTGGCTGGCGACTTTACCCGTTATGGGCTATGTAGTTGGTGGCGCAATATCCACAACCATCGTGTCTAAAATTCAAGCCCTATACGGACGTAAACGCTCCTTCCAGTTGGGACTATTGATCGCAGTATTTTCATCACTCATTTGCGCCTACGCTGCGTGGTCACATAGCTTTGCAACACTCATTGTTGGCACTCTTATCGCCGGCTTTTACAGTGCAAATGGGCAGTTGTACAGGTTCGCTGCTGTTGAGTTAACGTCTCCTGAATTTAGAGAAAAAGCCGTGTCTTGGGTACTTGCTGGTGGATTAATCGGGGCAATCATAGGTCCTAATTTAGCGTCTTGGACTCACAATTTGTTTGACACACCATTTCTGGGGGCTTACCTTTGCTTAAGTTTGGTGGCATTGCTTGGGCTTGTGCTCATGCAATTCATTCAATTCCCTGAAGAAAAAGATGTTTCAATGCAAGAGCCCACGGGGCGAAGCTTTTATCAAATGCTCTTGCATCCCGTGTTTATCGTTTCTGTTATTTGTGCTTCTTTTGGTTACGGCGTAATGAATTTATTGATGGCTGCGACCCCTTTAGCAATGAAAATTTGCGGTCTTCCTTTCACTGACACTGCATTTGTTCTTGAATGGCACGTCATTGGTATGTTTGCACCTGGTTTTTTTACAGGCTCACTGATACATCGTTTTGGAATATTCAAAATTATGACCTGTGGGGCCATACTCAATGTCATTTGCGTGTGTGTTGCGCTCTCGGGAACGGATGTACATCATTTTTTTATAGCTCTGTTATGTCTTGGTGTTGGCTGGAATTTTCTCTTCACCGGGGCTACGACACTTGCAATCACTTCGTACAAGCCGCAGGAGAAGAACCGGGCGCAGGGCGCTATCAATTTTTTTGTTTTCGCAACTCTTGCAACAACATCTTTTGGGTCTGGTGCTTTGGTTACAACCCAAGGTTGGAGCTTATTAAATCTGAGTTCAATTTTCCTAATTCTTGTGGCTTTTTCTGCCCTACTTTGGTGGAGATTTAGCTCTAACTATGCATTTAAGCCTATTCACTCTGCTTAAAATTTGCGCCAGTACCCCCACTTTGATTGATTGGGATATTCAATGAATTTATCTGAAAATATTTCTCCAGTAGCTCATTCGAGTGATGCCAGCGTTTCAGACCATAGGAGCCTCAAAGGGGACAAAATATGGATGGACGCTTACTGGATGCCATCTACTGGCAATCGAAACTTTAAGGCCAAACCTAGAATGATGGTGAGTGCTAAGGACTGTTTTTACACAACCGATGACGGAAGAAAAATATACGACGGTCTGTCTGGACTTTGGTGCGCAGGACTTGGACACTCTCGACGCGAGATTACTGAGGCAGTGGCAAGTCAAATAGCTAAACTTGATTTCTCCCCGACCTTTCAATTTGGTCATCCCCTTGCATTTGAGATGGCCAATAAACTTGTGGAGTTGACTCCAAACGGGCTGGATAGGGTTTTCTTTACAGGCTCAGGATCCGAGTCTACAGATACAGCTTTAAAAATGGCTAGGGCCTACTGGAGGCTAATGGGCAAAGGCACTAAAACCCGATTTATTGGTAGAGAAAAAGGATATCACGGTGTTAATTTTGGCGGTATATCAGTTGGAGGTATACCTGCAAATCGAAAAATGTTTGGTCAAAGCATTGAATCTGATCATCTATCGCACACCTTAATTGCAGGAAATGAATTCTCAAAGGGAATGCCGAAGCATGGCGGTGAATTAGCAGAAGAATTACTCAAGTTAATTGCACTACATGATGCGAGCAATATAGCTGCTGTAATAATGGAGCCCTTCTCAGGATCAGCAGGTGTGATCATCCCGCCTGTTGGGTATCTCAACCGAATTAGGGAGATCTGTACTGCGCACGATATTCTCCTAATATTTGATGAAGTTATATCGGGATTTGGCAGATCGGGGGCCTACACAGGTGCTGCGGCTTTTGGCGTAACTCCCGACATAATGAATGTTGCCAAACAAATTACAAATGGTGCACAGCCAATGGGGGCCGTACTCGTGGGTAACGATTTGTACAACACATTTATGCATAACGGTGGACCTGAGTACATGCTTGAGTTTGCTCATGGGTATACTTACTCGGCTCATCCTGTAGCCTGTGCTGCTGGAATAGCGGCACTAGATTTACTTGTTAAAGATGACATGATCTCTAGGGTTAACGCCCTAGCACCTTATTTTGAGACTGCAGTTCACTCACTAAAGGGCACAAAACATCTAACGGACATTCGAAATTTTGGGCTAGCTGCGGGACTAACTCTTGAATCTTACCCCTCAGAGCCGGCTAGACGTCCTTATGAAGTTGCGATGAAAATGTTTGACAAAGGCTTTTATGTGCGTTACGGTGGTGACACCATTCAACTAGCCCCTCCTTTCATAACTAGTGAAACGCACATTGATAGTTTAATTAATGCTTTAGGTGAGACGTTACAACAGATCGATTGATTATTTAATGAATGGTTAAAAAGTAAGGATCTATTTCTAATGTCAAAACTACCTTTGAAAAATGAATCCAACTCCAAGGTCTACCCTACTCCCCTACCCTCTTGCGACTTGAAAAATGTGCATGTTATTTCGCACCCCCTGGTTCAGCACAAACTAACCTTAATGCGGAAAATTGAGACCCGCACTTCTGAGTTCAGGGCGCTGCTTTATGAACTTAGTCAATTAATGGCGTATGAGATTACAAGAGATATGGCGGTACATATGGAGGAGATTCAAACTCCCCTTGAACAACTAATGAGTCCTGTCATCAACGGAAAAAAACTTGTCTTTGTCAGTATCTTAAGAGCAGGAAACGGTATATTGGACGGCGTACTCAGTGTTGTTCCTTCTGCAAGAGTTGGGCATATTGGGCTTTACCGGGACCCCACAACGCTTGAGGCCATTGAGTACTATTTCAAAATGCCAACTCAAATGGAGCAACGCGATGTAATTGTTGTTGATCCCATGCTCGCTACAGGGCACACCGCGATAGCTGCTGTTGACCGGTTAAAAGGACTTAGTCCAAAATCAATTAAATTTCTATCCCTCATAACCTGTCCAGAAGGCATTAAAGCCCTGCATGATAGGCATCCTGAGGTACCCATTTACACAGCTTGTGTAGACAGAGAACTAAATGAACACGGATATATCCTTCCTGGTTTAGGGGACGCTGGCGACCGAATTTACGGCACAAAGTAATCTTTTGCCAATGATTCATCAAGCACTTCATTTTCACCAGGAAGGGAAGTTGGCTAAAGCAATTGAGCTTTATAGGAGCGTTCTCAGTTCCAAGCCGTTTGACTTCAATGCACTTCACTTGTTAGGATTGGCGCTAGCACAAACAGGTAACTTGAAGGACGCATTAGAGTTAATTAACGCTTCCTTAAAGCAACAACCTACTCACTCCTTCGCGTTAAACATCAAAGGATTTATCCTAAAGGAACTGGGAGATCTAGATGAGGCTTTAGATAGTTTAAATGCATCAATTCAATATAAAGACGACTTTGCAGAGGCCTACCTTAATAAGGGGGTTGTCCTTCAATTGCTTAGACGGTTTGAAGGTGCAAAGGATACGTACGAACGCGGTTTGTTGCTTGAGCCGTCTAACACCGCCTTGCTCCAAAATTTATCCGTAGTTTATATGGAGCTCAAACAGTTAGAGCTCAGTTTGCAAACATGTTTTAAGGCAATTACCTTTGACCCATCAATTGCTGATGCTTACTACAACTTAGGAGTGGTCCAATTTGAAATGAGGCATTTTGCTCAAGCGTTAGACACTTTTCAAAGAGCGCTATGCATTTCCTCCAGTTTAACTAAAGCCTATCTCAACTCAGGTCTAGCCTGTTTTGAAAAGTCAGACTTCCAAGGAGCGAAGGAATTCCTTCGTAAGGCACTGGAGTCAAATCCTAATGATTTAGATACGAAATGGAATCAATCTATTGCACATTTGATCCAAGGTGATTACGGTGTTGGACTTGAGCTCTATGAATCCAGACTTGCAAACCCTAAATTTAAACTTCAGCATCCCGAATTTGATTCAACCCTTTGGGACGGAATATCCGACTTAAGGGGGAAAACAATCTTGATCTATACAGAGCAAGGGCTAGGCGACGCAGTCCAGTACTCCCGTTACGTCCAGCGCATAGCTAGCCTTGGGGCGAGGGTAATACTAGAAGTTCAACCTGAACTAGTAGAGCTATTTGGATCACTTCAGGGTGTGTCCCAGCTAGTTCAGCGTGGGCAAATTCGACCAGCGCACGACTACTATTTACCGCTCATTAGCGCCGCGCACAGATTTTACAAACGCGGGGAGGACATTTTTCCCCCAGGTATTTATTTAAAACCGGATCCAACCAAGGTTGCTGCTTGGTCAGTGAGGTTAAAGGGTGATTTCGTTTCTACTTCCCAGTTAACCTTAGCCTGTGCCAGGCAGCGCAAACTAAGGGTTGGTATCGCTTGGAGCTCGTTTTCAGATTTCAAGGGTGACTATAAACGTAGCCTGACTTTGCAGGAATTTACACAAGTCCTCCCTAGAGATAATGTTGATTGGATTTGTTTACAGCAAAAGATTAAACCTGGGGATGAGGCATCGCTTAAATTTCGACCTGATCTAAGGTTCTACGGTGACTCCCTTAAAGATTTAGACGACACCGCCGGGTTAATTGCGAATTTGGATTTAGTTATCAGTACATGTACATCTATCCCGCACTTGAGTGCCTCCATGGGTGTACCAACTTGGTTGCTGCTCTCGTACGTGCCAGACTGGAGGTGGTCAATGGGCTCGCAGTCCACGCCTTGGTATCCGTCGATGAGGCTTTTTCGCCAACAGTACTTAAATGATTGGTCATCGGTGCTGGGTGCTGTAGAGAAAGCACTTTTTAAATTAATCGAAAACCATTGACTTTATTGACAGTGATTCAAACTAATTTAGGTTTCCCCTTGAAACCTTCTTGACCTAATTATTGTCTTGAACGCAAATATCCTAAGCGTCCCTGCCCTACCCCCCTCCGAAATTTTGTTAGTACCGTAGTACACATTTCTAGGCTTTGTAATTCAATCTTTACACCTCCAGTGGGATTTGATTCGGACTAGCTGGCGCGCAAGTTGCTCATAAATGTTTAAGTGTCGGAGATTAAACATGTGTTTATGTTTATTCCGAAATTAGACTTTGTATTAAATGAGACATTATGAGAAAAATTGGCATTTTAATTTGTTCAGTGGCTTTAATTGCAGTGAGCCCAACTTTTGCGGGACAAGGTTTTCAGGGGCTTGGATTCTCTGTAGGACTTGAAAATAGCAAATACAGAATACCGGGATCAGAGGTTTACAACTCCGGTGCCGATACAGGCTATTCCACATCAGATGCCACGCTAAACAAGATGGGCTCGGTATTTGGGGTTAGTTACGGCTTGGGCAGTAAAAATTTCATTACAACTGTAGGTCTTGATTACGTCAATACAAATGCAAATATGTCCACTGCGGTTAATACAATTAACGATGGACCCATCACACAGGACTTAAAAAATCGCTACGAAGCTTACATCGCGCCTGGGTACAAGATCATGCGGGCCACACTTGCGTACATAAAACTAGGCGTACTAGACATTCCAAATAAAGCACCTCTTGACGCAAATGGGTATTCTTCACCTACAGGTGGCCCAGGAACAGTTGGCGCTTTATATGGTGTCGGTATAAAACAAAAATTCTCCACCAATTCGCCCTTTTTCCTGAAATTAGAATACACAGGCGGACAAACTAAAAACGCACAAAATATAGACTCTTTGTCGAGTAATCAGTACCAATCTAAAGTTATGTTTACGAGTGCATCTGCAAGTCTTGGTTTAAGCTTTTAAGGAGTTTTTGATATTAATTTTTTGAGCATGATACTGGGATCTTCAGAGCATTCTGATGGTAACTTATTTGATTTTTGCGCTTGAAGAAACTAATTCAACTAGTTTGGTTTTAATCTCCGCAAGGGGCACACTCCAATCTCCCCATTTCATTTGCCGAAACAATTGAACGCTTGGGTACCAAGGGCTATCCTCTCTATCCAACATCCATCTCCAATCAGGTATTAGGGGTAGTAAAACCCAAGTTGGCTTGCCAATCGCGGCACTTAAGTGGACCGTTGAGTTATCAATGGAAATAATTACATCACAGGCATTAATTAGAGCTGTAAATCTATCTAAGTCAGCGTAGTTATCAACGTCTGTGCAAACTATCGCGTACTTTTTTAATTTTTCAATATTCAGGTCAGGACTGCCTGATACAACATACTGTAAGTTAACAAATCTAACTCCAGGGACCTTAATTGACTCAATAAAGTATTCAAGTTCCAAGCTGCGATCTACTCCGTTGCTAGGATTATTAGATTCCCAACTGATACCGCAAATGATTTTGTTTGTATTTGCCTCGTTTAAGTTTTGTTGCATTAGTTGCAATATTTGTGACCTAAGGGCATCAGACTCTATTGAATCAACTTTTAGAAAATTCGGCGGTAATGATTTTATCCTGGTCTCATCCATTTGAAGCACATGACCCAGACTTGCCATTGGTAGATGCGAATCGTAAGAGGAATTATCTACAGAAATATTATTATCTAAAAATATGATTTCTGGAAAAGATCGCTGAAACAATGAAATAAGTCTTAAGTCCAACATTACTATTAGCTCTTTGACATGTCGGCGAATATCATTCAACACGGATCCAAACATCACTGAATCCCCTACGCCTTGCTCAGCCCAAATTAATAAACGCGTACCTAAGGCATGATTGAGGTCAGTGGCTGTAAACAAGGGATTTGCTGTAACAAGAGGTTTGGGAATTAGTTCTGAGTCGTCGATTCTTTTTTCATAGCTTAACCATGCTTGAATTAAATTACCCTGAAGAAATTGGACGATAGCTTTGTTAACGTATGACTTAGTCGCATTTGGATTTAATTTAATTGCAGCATCAAAGCAAGCACATGCACCATCTAAATCTTGTAGTCTTTGTAAGGTTACTCCTTTGTTATTGATCGCGTCTAAGTGAATGGGGTTGACTTTTACGGCGTTATCATAAGCACTCAATGCGTCATCTAATAGATTTAAGTCTTTAAAAACATTGCCCAGGTTATTGTAGGCATCTGAATAATAAGGGTAGAGGTAAATAGCTTTTTTATAAGATTCAATTGCCAATTGAGGTTTTTTAATTAACTTAAAAAGATTACCCCGGTTGTAGTACGACTGAGCTAGCTCGGGATTTAGTTCAGTTGATCGCACGTAGTCATTGAGCGCTAATTCAAAAGATGATGATTTTTGTAGCGCATTACCCCTGTTGTTGTAAAACTCTGCGTTGTTAGGGTCAAGAGTCAATGCAACCCCATAACTCAAAATGGCCTCTGGATATCTGCTTAACTGTTGTAGCACATTTGCTCTATTTGAATATGTGATTGCGGGATATGGATTTGCAATAACGGCTTTGTCAAATGAAGCCAATGCATCCTCAAACCGTCCCATTGTTTGAAGTAGATTTCCGTAGTTATTGTGAATATCAAAGGCTTGAGGGCCATTTATTAAATCTAGTAATTGCTTATAAATATTTAGAGCCTCTTCGTATTGACCTAATTCTTTGAGGACAGTCGCTTTATTTAAGAGTGCGTCAACATAATCGGGTTTGATATTTAATGCCTGATCATAGCTTTGTAATGATTCAAAAAATCGAGAAACTTTTTGCAATGCAATACCTTTGTTAAAGTATGCTTGTACATAATTTTCGTTAAGCTCAATTACTCGGTCGTATAACAGTATAGATTTTTCAGTATCTCCTATCTGTTGATAAAGATTGGCTAAGTTATTTAAAGCATCCACATAATTAGAGTCAAGCCGCACAGCGCGTTCATACATGTTGAGCGCATTAATTAGGTCTCCTGTCTGAGCCAATACATATCCGTAGTTGTTTAAAACTTTGGGGTTATTACCGTTAACTTTTACGGCTTGAGCAAAGAGTTCAATTGACGCGGAGTAATTTGATACGTGAGCGTGAAGAGTGGCTAATAATTGGAGAGCATCAAAATGCCGTGGATTAATTTTAAGAATCTCTGTATATAGTTTTGTGGCTTCATTAAATTGAGAATTTTGATGGAACTGCACCGCTCTATTAAAAAGAGCTTCTATTTTTTTTATCTCGTTCATAAATCGCTTACCGTTGAAAAATATAAACGGTTAAGAAATGTATTCATTAATAGAAAACGTAGAAATGAAATAATTAGGCAGCTTCAAGATTAAGCTTAGTGCGAATGTTTATGATTCCAAAACAAGAATATTTCATTTTCTTGACTAGCAAGAGTAACGATTTGACCAAAGGGAAGACAAACCTTACGCGAAACATGCCCAAAGGGTAATTCACAAATCAGCGGGATCTTAACAGTTTGATATAAAAAATCCAGAACTCGGTTAAAGTTGTAGCCCTTATCTTGAGGCGTAAGCTTGTAATCTGTGAATGCCCCAAGGATAATTGCTTTTTGTTTGCCCAATGCACCGCTGTGATAGAGTTGCATAAGCATTCTTTCTACCCGGTATGGATGCTCGCCGATATCTTCCAAAAAGAGGATACCACCCTCAATACTTGGGAAGTAAGGAGTACCCAGTAAAGAGCAGACCATCGCTAGATTGCCCCCCCACAATACGGCATTTTCAATGTTTAGACTTTGACGATTTTTTAATCCCTTTTGAAATAGTGATTTGGATGCAGATGAGCGAAGGCGCCAACCGGTTCCCTCACCCCTGCCAGTGGCTAAATCTTCAAAACATGACACCATAATGTCATCGGGCCCGTCTTGCGCACCAAAATCCGAGAGTAGTGCAGGCCCTGCCCAGGTCTGAGCTTGAGTTTTAGAATAAAGTGCCATTTGAAACGCAGTAAAGTCGCTTAGTCCAACAAAACTCGTACCAGAATTAATAGCTTTAGCAATGGAAGTATAGGGAAGCGATTCAAGTATTCTAGACAGGCCGTATCCCCCTCTTGTAATCATAGCTATATCTGCTCCGCTTTTGGCAGCGCGTTTTACGGATTCAATCCGCTCTTTATCATCGCCAGCAAAACGCTCAAAGCTAAGGAGTGCTGCAGGGTCGATTTCAACTTCATAGCCCATATCTTTGAGGGACTTAATGCCTCGCTTGAATGCGGCCTTATCCCTTACAGCGCCAGAGGGAGAGTAAATGTAGATAGAGGTCATGCTTAATTGGAGAGAGTTGAGGGTTGTGCAATATTAAAAAAATTAAGGCAATGCATCCGTAGGATTTTTGCCTATCGTTTCTTGCAAGTTTGAATTGAGTTTATCTAAATTCTCCTCATTAGCATTTATAACAATATGCCGCATTGATTCCGCAACTTTTGAGTCATCAAATTCTTGCGTCCAAATTAATTTAGTTCTATTTCCCTCTGACATCAAATCTATAGTTAAAGTAAAGTTCGGTTGAACAACATGTTTGATAACAATTTTTTTATTTAATTCAATTAGCGTAAAAATACACTTATTGATATAGTTCTGCCCCTGTGGGGCGTGCATAATAAATTCCCAAAGTCCATTATTTTTGAACTCAAAAGTCTGAAAAGTATTTGTAAATCCCTTAGGCCCCCACCATTGAGCTAGCTGTAGTGGATCTTCAAATGCGGAAAAGATTTGTGCTGACGAAAACGGGTAAGACCGTTCAGTTTGAAAAATTTTATTTGAATCTATTTCTTGTTTCATTATGCGATTTTGTGAACTGCTTTAAAGTTAAGTTTAGACTAATTTTAAACACCAATGCTTAAGGTAGAAAAAATACAGATCTTTGTATCTTTGAATTAATTAACGCATATTGCAAAATATTTGGTTGATTTAATTGTTCAATATGTTATGAAGATAGCAAATTTTCATTTAAAGAGAAGGTGGAAATTAAAAGATTTAATTAATGGATGAGTTTGGGGAAATAACTTCTTTTTTAGATTGTCGTCTTTGTTTGAAAAAATCTTGCAAAAGAGCCGCACATTCATCCCTCAACACACCAGCTTCAATCTGTGTTTGATGATTAAGAGTGGCGTTTTGAAATACATCAAGCACTGATCCAGCTGCCCCTATTTTCTCATCAAAGGCCCCAAATACAACCTTTTTTAGTCTCGCTTGAAGTATGGCTCCACTACACATTAGGCAGGGTTCAAGTGTGACATACAACTCGCAGTCCACCAGTCTGTAATTGCCTAGAGCAAGGCCCCCAGCCCTCAGGGCGCAAATTTCTGCGTGAGCACTGGGATCCTTCATTCCAATGGGATGATTGTGCCCGGTAGCAATGACCTGGCCGTCTTTGACCAAAATAGCACCAACGGGTACCTCTCCTAAGGTAGCAGCTTCTTGGGCTGCTGCTATAGCGAGTCGCATGAAAAAATCAGAATTACGTGTCATTTAGTGGAAGAAAATAAAGCTCTTGAGGTCTTATAAATTAGTCAATTTTCATCTGAAGTCTACGCATCCACTTGGCCAACTCTTTCTCACTCTCATTGCCTTGGCTGTAAGCCTCATGCATTTTTGCATGAGCTTCTGGGCGGTGTTGATTTAGTTTGAATTTACTTTGCATATCCAAAACTTCTAGTTCAAATCCAACGATTGCAGACAACATCTGCTGGGTGTACTTGTCGGGGAGGCTTCTCCACTGATCCGCATAGGCGCTTTCATGGTCTGTAATTAATTGTTTCAACAATACATCCTTCGTCTCGGCATCATCAATTATTCTCGCTTTAGCTTTTACATGCACGCTGATGTAATTCCAAGTAGGGACTCTGACCAAATCAGGGTAAACCCTTGGGGACATATAGGCATGTGGCCCAGTAAAAATAATTAATGCTTCAGGTCTAGATTGAAGGTATTTCCATTGAGGATTTGCTCTTGCGCAGTGGCCTAAGATAAAGAGCTTTTCTCCTCTTGGGTCAAGATGCAGTGGGAGATGAGTTGCAAAAGGAAAGCCCTGGTCATCATTTGATATTAAAGCAGCAAAGGGATTCTCCCTCATTGCCTCAATTGCAAATTGTGGAAGATTAAATTGAGTCGGCAAGTACATTTTTGAGATAGTAAGGATGTGAGTTAATCAAGTCATCATTGAGCTGGGATTTTTAGTCACCCCTATATCATACCTTCAAGCAAAAAAGTGCAAAAAGATTGTTCTTGATGCTTTATTTAGCACAAAAAAACTTATTTATTGCTTAGGTGTACTTACTAAAATTAAAAAATAGTAAGTCTTTTTTAAAGTCAAAGTTATGCACAGAATTTGGGGAGAAATTGATACTTTTCATTGAAAAACCTCGATTTCATGCGCCTTAGTTGAGTGTGATTAAATTTTATGCAAATGTAATAATTAGTTACGAATTGCACCTAAACAGTACAAAAATTTACATGTATTTTTATATGATTTTCAAATAAATATTTTTAACTTAAATTATTTGAAAAAAATATGAGAGACTAACACATTCGAACGTAAACGTATTTTATTTTTTAGTTCCTCATGACAACAAGTACAACACTACTCATCGCAAATAAGCAGTGTTTGAATTGCAAGAATGCACTTCTTTCTGAGACCTCGCAGAGTGGGCTAAGGTGTGGCCAGACCTACTTTGCTTTATCCGCGCTTAAACGCAAACCAGCGCCTCTTAGCACTTACCCAGTAGTACAAGAAAATCATAACTGCGAACACTGGGGGACGAGTGGCGCCGAGTTTTTGACTCGGCCCTTGTATTCGCAAAAAGTATTGCCAGGGCAAAGCATGTAACCCTGTATTTGGTATCAGTTCAAAATCGATTTACTTCTGAAATCTTTTACGTGTTAGGTGTAGCGCAATTAGGTAAGAAAGCAAGGCTGTTGCTCCCAAGATGCCTAGGTTAATCCAAGCATTTATTGGCCATTGATCCATAAACAAGGGCCTAATTAATTCTATAGCCTGGGTCAAGGGTAGGTACCACGATATCACTTGTACCCAATGGGGTAGTTGATCTCTCGGAAAGAAAACACCACTTAAAAAAGTCATTGGTGTTAGAAAAAGTGTGAAATAGTAAGTGAAGAAATCATAGCCTTGTGCGAGAGCATTAAAGATCAGTGCAATACAACTAAATGTAATGCCCACTATTAATAGAATAGGCCAACAAAGAATTAGTTTCGGGCTGTGTGAGATACCAAGAGCGAGCATGACTAGCAAAATAGCTGAAATTGTAAAAACAGCTTTAAATGCTGCCCAAAGCATCTCAGCAAGCAAGACATCATCTAATCGAATAGGAGCGTTCAGGATGCCGTCCCAAGTTTTTTGGACATGCATTCTGGAGAAAGCTGAATAAAGGGCCTCAAATGTTGCTGCATTCATTGCACTCATGCAAATGGAGCCACTCGCCAAAAAAAGAATATAAGGCACTTTAACGCCGCCAAAGTTAACTTGGCCGACTAATGCACCCATTCCGTACCCAAAGGCAACAAGCCACATAAGAGGCTCTGCAATGTTGCCAATTAAGCTAGGAATGGCAAGTTTTCTCCAAACCAGCAGATTCCTTGAGAAAACAGGCCACCAACGAAGCCAAGTTTGACGATGTTTCATCACGAACCCTCCCTAATTTGACGACCTGTTAGCTTTAAAAAGAGGTCTTCCAAATTGACAGGCCTGTGAAGTACGCGTAGTTTGGGGTAAGCCTTTAATTCTTCCATAATCTTGTTAGCCGTTGCTGTGTAAAAATAAATACTCTCCCCTGTCACTTCAACCCTTGAGGCAAAGGTGGCTAAGAACTTGTTCTTCAATTCGGGTGCTCCAGAACCAAAGACTTCGATTACCTCCGGTTCGAGGTGATCATTCAAGAGGCTTCGCGGTGTTCCCTCCGCGATTATTTTTCCGTGATCTAACACAATTATTCTGTGGCAAAGTCTCTCTGCTTCATCCATAAAGTGCGTCGTTAAAAGAATAGATTTTCCGTTTTGAACGAGTTGACTAAGTCTTTCCCACATGAGATGGCGGGCCTGAGGGTCCAGACCAGTGGTTGGCTCATCAAGTAAAAGTAGATCTGGGTTATTGATTAAAGCCCTGGCTAGGCTAAGTCTTCTTTTCATCCCACCGGATAGTTCAGATGGTTTTGAATCGGCTTTTTGACCTAGTGAAGCAAATTCCAAGAGCTCAGGGATTCTGCTTGCTAGTGTTTGACGGTCTATACCAAAATAATTACCGTAAACCCTCAAGTTCTCAGCACATGTAAAGTCAGGGTCTAAAGTGTCAAATTGACTAACCACCCCAAGCCTAGCTTTGATTTCTAGGGCATCCTTGGGCATAGTGAATCCAAAGGCATTGACATTCCCCTGATCCGGTAGGGTCAGTCCAAGGCATATTCTAAGTGTGGTAGTTTTGCCGGCACCATTTGGACCAATCACACCAAGACATTCTCCAGGTTTTATTGCAAATGAGACACCGTCAACCACAAGATTATCTGCATAACTTTTAACGAGGTTATTGCATTGAAAGAAAGAATTGGACATTTATTTATGAATAATTAGAATTTGCAGTTATAACTGGATATTCGATCCCAGTTGAACTACACAGGAAAGATTTATATCGTAATAGTCAACAGCTTGGGTTTCATTCTTTACTAACCAAGCGAAAAGTTTCTGACTCCAAACGGCTAAATGAGCATTTGCTTGAATAGTTACAGAAGTTCGTGGAGCGAAAATTGAAATTTTTAATAAATCATCAACTAAATTGTATTTATCATTAAATGTCTTGAGTATGGCATTCATATCGACTTTTTCAGTAAATCCGTACACCACTCTAACCGAGTAAATACCTTTTCCAAAATCGGTAATTGTTAAACGATCTGTACTGCTTACAGTAGGAATATCCCAGATACTGATTTTTAAAAAAACCATGTTGTCATGAAAAACATGGTTTTGCTTATAGTTGCTGATCAATGAAGTAGGTACAAATTTTGGATTGTCTGACAAGAATACGGCCAAGCCATTAACTCTCAGAGTGGAATCTGTAATATTGTTTTTAACAAAGTCCTCAACCAATATTCCTTCATCAATATTACGAGCTCGAAGAATCTTTTGACCTGCATACCAAGTCATCAAAACCACGAAGCATAAGCTTGCAATTAGGATTGGGAACCATCCCCCTTGCATGAACTTAGAGATATTCGAGAGAAGAAATACGAGGTCAATGCTAAACAAAAATAAGAGTAGCGCGCTGACTACGAATATATTTAACTTCCAAACGCTTTTAATAACAATTGCAGCCAGAGCGACGGTTACAAGCATGGTGAGTGAAACGCAGAGTCCGTAGGCTGGAGCAAGATTTTGGGAACTTTTAAAGATAAGTACCACTAAGAGGACTCCTATACAAAGGATCCAATTAATGGAAGGCATATAAATTTGACCAGTGCTGGTCTTGGATGTGTTTATAACGCGTAACTTGGGGAGTAATCCTAACAAACTGGCTTGACTAGTCATAGAGTAAGTTCCAGAGATTACGGCTTGTGACGCAATAATAGTGGCCAGCGTCGCCATTATTACGAGTGCAAACCTGTAACCCTCTGGCACCATCGAAAAGAATGGATTTGTGACCAACTCAGGATGACTCAAAAGCATGGCGCCCTGACCCAGGTAGTTGAGAATTAGGGAAGGCATTATTATCGCAATCCAAGCAAATTGAACCGGGTGCAGTCCAAAATGTCCTATATCAGCGTAGATAGCTTCTACTCCAGTAATTGCAAGAAAAACGACGCCAATTACCACAAAGGCCTGAGATGTGTGGTTGCTGATAAAAATAAGTGCGTAATGGGGACTAAAAGCCAACAATATATTTGGATTTTCAATAATCTGATAGATGCCCATTGCTGCTAAAGCAATAAACCACATAATCATGCGAGAACCAAATACGAGTCCAATTACAGATGTGCCAATACGTTGCATAATGAATAAGCCCATCAATATTGCAATCGTGATCATCAGCACATAATGAGATGAGTTTGGCCAAGTAACTTCTAGTCCCTCGACTGCAGATAGTACAGAAATAGCAGGCGTAATAACTGCATCGCCATAAAATAAACAAGCTCCGATAACACCTAAAGTTAATATTATTTCAGCTCTTTTTGAATTTGAATTTGCCGTCCTAAGTGCCATCGCCATCAGTGCAAGTACTCCGCCCTCTCCGTGATTATTAATCCTAAGGACAAAAAGAACATACTTAAATGTGACAATTAGTAAATATGACCAAATGATCATCGATAAAACGGCGTAAATTGACTCCTCTGTTAAGGGGATTCCATATTTTGAATCAAAACAAATCTTTAACGCATAAAGTGGGCTCGTACCGATATCGCCGAAAATAATTCCAATAGCGGCCATCGTAACAACAGCAAAATTCGGTCGTTTTACCGTTGGTTGAATTGGCTCAGAACAATTCTCTTGATTTTTTGATTTCTTAGTCGTAAGAATGTGAAAGAATGACATTGTTAATTTAAAAAGCTTCAGTGCAGTGATTTAAAGGCAAAATAGTCTAAAGCCCTTACAAGTATCTTAAGTGTAAGCTGAAAAAATCATAATTAAGGAGTTTTCATTTCCGTTAAAAGGTAGTTTAAGGTACCATCAGTATAAGAAATAGTGTTTAATATCTGATAATTGAGTTCGCCAATCAATGTGTTGAATTCCAATAGTTTGTTTTGGTTAACTTTTACAAAAATAATTGGCTTGTGAGTGTTAATAATTTCATTGAACTTTATAAAAATATCTAAACTGATTTCTTCATAATTTATTTGCAAAAAGTCTAATTTGTCTAAACTAAGCAATTTTGAGACAAACTGATCGATTGTTAAGTTCTTTGAGATGATGACTTTATCTTCTGCGGCATTAATTAATGCATTTATTTCCAAGATATTAATTAACTGCTGATCAGATTCAAAGGCAAATATTTTCTCTGCCTCTAAATTTTTGAGATAAAACAATGCCTGATTTCCTATGCCTGATCCTACTTCAACAATAACCTTATTTAGTCC
>CAITYM010000161.1 GCA_903896615.1 uncultured Burkholderiales bacterium | reverse complement strand
TACTCACCTGAGGCACCGTTGACTCAGACTTGCTGTCGTTTGAGTTGTCTGTCTTCTTGATTTTGTTTTCTTCAAAGTAAAACGCGTCCCTGAACTCAGCTGAGTAGCTAATATCCGTTACAGCAATCGTCTTTGGTTTCCAAGGATGCAGATTACCTTCTTGGTCGAAATTTGTCGGTTGCTTGGCTTGTCCATATTTGAGTGCGTCATAGCCACTGCTTTGCCCCTGGGTACCCACTTTTATGGGAGGAGAGGTATTGCAAGCTGTGAGGACCAAAGCAGAGCCCAGCACTAATCCGAGGGTACTCAGAGTTGTTTTAATCGATGCTTTAATAGGTTTTTGAATAGGTTTTTGAATAATTGTTTGAATAGATGTATTCATAAAAGTTCCTCATTAACGGGTTACGGTTTTACGGATTTCTTTTTCCTCGGCCCACTCTATGAGTCCCGTCTCGTTGTTCACCAAGTTCAAGGTAAAGTTGTAGAACACATCCTTCATATCCCTGTTTTGTTTAACAATGGTCGATATCGTCCCCGTGATACGGTACTTGGCTCCCTCCATCATCCCTGTCTTCGCAATACCGTCGTTCCTGTACATACCGCTTTGGTTCTGACGTTTGATCTCGTCCACCTGAGACTGCATCTCACTTGCGCTTACTGCAAACCGCACTTGACCACTCTTTAGCAGTTGAGTCCTGACCTTCTCAGTGATCA
The DNA here is from genome assembly GCA_903896615.1 of uncultured Burkholderiales bacterium. GTDB lineage: Bacteria > Pseudomonadota > Gammaproteobacteria > Burkholderiales > Burkholderiaceae_C > Limnohabitans. Next base: position 2,665 of record CAITYM010000161.1, on the reverse strand, counting down.
TGCGTGTATTGATGGACTCACCTGTTTGGTTTTTAACCTCAGCGAGTGTGACTGTGGGTGCGGACTTGCTGTTTTGGATGGTCTTGCTTTGAAGCATTGATCTGACCATCGTCTCGGTAATGGTTTGCAGATCAGTCGATCCAAAGTCTGCGTTCACGGTCTCAATGCTTTGTGAGTCGCCGTACTTGACAACTGTTGGTGGGGGTACATAGACCTGGGTTTGTTGAGGGGTAGGGTGAGATGCACATCCACCGACTAAAGCAGCAACAACTAAGGAGACCGTTAAATGGGGTATTTTTGTATTGGTGTTCATGATTTGCTCACTTCATTACTTGTATTGGTTGATCTCAAACCTGAACGCTGTAGCATCAGGAGTTGGCGCTATACCGACCAAATCTGCGGTTTGATCCCGAGTTAAGGTCAAAGGCTTCCAAGCCTCATCTGTGAACACAACCATCCCACCCGCGTTTAGCCACTTGAAGCGGTACCCGTAGAGTTTGGTATCGGGCTGGGGTTCACCCGTTTTGTGATCCGGTGGTGGACCCCAGTTCTTAACAGTGACCTGAGCGGTGAGTAGGTTGTTCCTGATCACACTGCGCATATCGATAACCTCTACAGCACTCGTATCCCCCATGCGAGTAGTCATCATTTGCTTCTCGCTAGGAGGTGGAGGACTCTGGGTCCCGCATCCCGTGAAAACAGACAAGATGCCTGTAATCAAGACAAGCGCAGAGACCTTGAAGGCCAGGAGTTGCAGCAATGGGGAAAAACCACTTTTTGTATTTATGTTTGAAATATGATCTTTCATTGGGCACTCCTATTTAAAACTTTATCGAAGAATGTAGGTTCCTTCTCGCTAGGTTTTTTATCCGAATCAGCGACGCGCGGAACCTCCCCGCGAGGTGTCTCTGCTTTAACTGCAGTAACTTGACTTTGCATTGCAAGCCTCGCGCTCTCTATCTCGTCCTTATCCTTTTGACTGAGTAAGCGGTCTTTGTAAGCCAGCATGGAGTCCTTCTCAATTGGGCGCATCAAGCGTCCCCTGTCCTTGATCACTTCATCCACCGTCCTACCAATTCGACTCTTAATGGGTTGATCAATGTCTTTGTTATCCGCAGTCGCTACTAAATCTAAAATATCGTCTAAAGCCATAGCACTATGGTTCTTAGCTAAATAATCTGCTTCAAATCCAAAGCTTGCTAAAGCCGCAGTTTTATTGAGTGAATTAACTTTGATTTCATGTTTAACGGTTGAGAAGTGCTCGTAGAACTTGCCCTGCTTTTTGTATAAATCCATGAGCAGCACAAATGCCTCACTGGAGATAATTGGATTCTTGGATATTGAGGCTTCCTTGATATAAAAAGACGCCTCAGCTGCGTCCTCAGGGAAATAGTCTTTACCTGTTAGGTACGCATCTCCGACATAAAGCGCTGCATCCTCATCTCCGCTCTTTGCAGCCATCCTGCACACCGAGGGGCGTTGACGAAGGTTCTCTCGCCTTAAACGGTCCATCTTCCTGCAACCGTCAAAAGTGATATCGTTCTTTATGAGCATATCCTTGACCTCCTTGTCCTTGAAGGTCAGCCCTGCCTTTGAGAGGTTCTCCTCCACAAAGAGGGGATCCCACTCAGGGGTTCCCGCTTTGAGCATAAATCCCATGAGCCTTGCAAACGCTTTGGGATCGTCCGCCGCTTGAACCCTAAGGTTGCTCATCGCCTGATCCACCGGGATAGTGGTCGAGAGTCCTTGAAGTACACAAGCAGTCACCTCAGACTTCACCACCGGACCTTGGTTCCCCCCGTTGTAGAGGTCATTTAATTTCTTGCAGTTGCTTTGGGAAACTGTTTTAGGGATACTGCGCTCAACAAGCGTTTCCATCTTCTTGTCGCAGTACTTGTCTCCTGCCTTTTGAAGCTTTTGGCAAAGCTCAAGTGCTCTCTCTGATCCACTGCGCTCATAAGCATCAATCATGTACTTGGTCGCTGCTACATTGCCCGCACTTGAGGCTCTTTGGATAAAGTCCATCCCCTTTGCAGACTCTTTACCCGCCGAGGAGGTGCCTTCTAGGTAAATCTTGCCTAGGCTAAACATTGCGTTAGGCTCGCCCGCGAGAGCCTTTGGGTAGAGTTCTCTGAACTGCGCGTCAGTATTACTATTACCACTGCCACCACCACTGCCACCACCACCGTTTGCTTTATCTTGAGCAAGGGAATTTATGCAAATATTGCATGCTATGAGTGCAGTCATTAAGGGTATATAGAGATTGAGTCGTTTTTTCTTCATAATCGTTCCTTATTCTTTGTTGCAAGGCTTGAAGTCAAACTTCACATGCTTTAGGGCAAATACTTCTTTCCAAAACTTCAGTACCTCAGAGTTCGGCGAAGTACCGACCGTACAAACTGGTGGAAACTCAAGTGCAATGTTTAAATTTGGAACCGTCGTTACATAAAACTTATTGAACGCGTTCGGATCCGTTGGATTAATGCCGTCTGGAATCATGGAGATGGCGACCGCTACGACGTGATCTGTTCTCTCGCCCTTGTAGACATCGTTTAAGTCCTGAATGGATTTGAAGATGTCATAGCCAGAGCCGTCCCTGTTGATATCGCTCATCGCAGCCTGCGCAAACCGTTGGTTAAAGGTCTTGCGGTCGCGCTTTGCAACC
>CAITYM010000160.1 GCA_903896615.1 uncultured Burkholderiales bacterium | reverse complement strand
TTGACAAGAACGCAGGCTATATCTTTTCTGTTTCTAAGCACACGCAAAGTCGATTCATGCATTTCTCTAAGCGTCAGGGTTTGACCTGCAGGGGGCATCGGATTTCCAGGTCCTGGCTGAACATCGTCCCACCACCCGTGATATGCACCGCAAAAACGAACAATCTTTTGTTTAGCCGTGTGATAACGAGCCAAACGAACTGCTTGCATCACTGCTTCTGTGCCGGACATGTGAAAGGAGACTTCATCCTTAGCGGAGAGTGCGCAAAGTCGCTTGACGTTATCCAGTACACAGGGATGGTAAGAGCCCAAAGTCGGACCCAAATCTTTCACCAAATCACTTCCCTCTTGGATACAACTTTTGTAAAAGTCCAGTCCAAAGAGATTCACTCCATACGAACCCGTTACGTCGATGAAGCGGTTTCCGTCCAAATCGGTCAACCAAACGCCTTCGCTCGTTTTCCAAAAACTGCCAATTTGTATATGTTTTTGCAACTGCTTTGTAAATTGAAATGGGACTCTGTAGCTACTTGTGAACTGCAAATCAGAGATCAATGGCTTGGTCTGAGCGGTGAGCTCAAGCGTCTTGGGACTTTGCCGCTCCAAATCAGCACCGAGCGTGTTCAAAGCTTCTTTTCTCTGCGCGGTGATTGTGATTGGAGCGCCATCACAGTTGAACCATTTTTCTTCATCATACGAGTAAAAGGGGATCTGGCGCGCGAATCGTTTGGACCAACGGACATGTCCACCCAGCGAAGGATTTTTGGCAAAAGACAACTCAAGGCGTTGTTTAGCAAGGAGTATCGCTTTCACAGCAACAACGAAACCCAATAGAGGCATGAATATCATAAAAACCGTTTCGGACATATTTTCCTTCCCTTTTGAAACCACCATTTTTATTACGCCTGGATGACCGTATGATGAAAATTAAGAACATTTTGAAAAATATTTCCTATTCTGAGGATTTGAACTTCCTTTTAACCAACAGAATCCCTCGTCTAACACTGACGCATCTTATGGGTTGGATTAGTCAACTGGAGCATCCCTGGATTAGTAAAGCCGGGATTTACATCTGGGGGTTGTTTGCAGATTTAAATTTATCAGAGGCAAAGGAGCAAGATTTTAAAAGTTTGCATGCATGCTTCATTAGGGAGCTAAAGCCTGGCGCTCGAACCATTGATCTTCGTTCAAATGTAGTTTCAAGTCCTTGCGACGGGATTGTGGGAGAGTTTGGTCGTATTTTGGACGGACAACTCTTTCAAGCCAAGGGCTTCCCGTACACCTTATCCGATTTACTCGGAGATGAGCCACTTAAGCATCAATGGCAGGACGGTGTTTACATTACGATAAGAATTACATCCTCTATGTATCACCGTTTTCACGCACCCTACTCTGGAGAGGTAAAGCGGTTGAAATATTTCTCAGGGGATACTTGGAATGTCAACCCAATAGCTCTTAAAAGAGTTGAAAAACTTTTTTGTAAAAATGAGCGTGCACTTTTAGAGTTCAAAATAAGATCCCAACATTCTGACCCGGACAACTTAAATTCGGAATTCACTATTGGAATAATTCCCGTTGCTGCAGTATTGGTTGCAAGTATCAAACTGCACGGAATTGAACCCGTTCTTAGCACCCGTTACAAGGGACCAACACAAATGCTTTGCTCACTGCCATTTGCCAAAGGCCAGGAGATGGGATGGTTTCAACACGGTTCAACTATTTTGATGTTTGCACCCAAAGGGTTTAAGTTCGAGCAAGATTTACATGTCGGTCAGCACATAAAGATGGGGCAAGCTTTGATGCAAACGCCTAATTAACTGTCACATATCCAATATTAATTTTAATAAAACTGTAGCTAAAGTGTCATCATAGTTTAATTTCATTATTCCAAAATTCAGATTTGTTCGGTTGTCTTTCAAACTTATCTATATTGGAGTAAATCAATGCGTATAACAGTCATGGGAACGGGCTATGTAGGTTTAGTTACGGGTACGTGCTTGGCTGATTTAGGTAACGATGTGCAGTGCTTTGATATTGATCAAGCGAAGATTAACCGCATTGAGGGCGGCGATATTCCAATTTATGAGCCTGGACTTAATAGCCTCATTGAGAGAAACATGAAGACTGGCAGGTTAAGCTTTAGCTCTGACATAGACTCCAGCGTTGCGTTTGGCGACATTATTTTCATTGCTGTTGGCACACCCTCCATGGAGGACGGCTCAGCAGATACAAGACAAGTTCTTCAGGCCGCAAAAAGTATTGGCGCATTAATGACGAACTTTAAGGTTGTTGTTAACAAGTCAACTGTTCCAATTGGAATGGCTGATATTGTGGGAGAAACAATTACGAGTGAATTAAATACTCGTTTCAATTCGATGAACTGCGAGCGTCCTGGTTTCTCCGTTATTTCTAATCCAGAGTTTTTAAAGGAAGGTTCTGCGGTAGAAGACTTTATGCGTCCTGACAGAATCGTACTAGGAATTGAGTCCTCCGAGGATGGCAATAAAGCACGTGAGATGATGCGCAAACTCTACGCACCTTTCAACCGTAATCACGAGAGGACATTTGTTATGAATGTTCGCTCTGCGGAGTTCACCAAGTACGCAGCAAACGCGATGCTTGCAACCCGAATTAGCTTTATGAACGAACTGGCTAATCTGGCAGAACGTGTTGGCGCAGACATCGACTCAGTAAGACAAGGTATAGGCTCTGATCCTCGCATTGGATATAGTTTTTTATATTCGGGGACGGGCTACGGCGGCTCCTGCTTTCCCAAAGACGTACAAGCACTTCAGTACACAGCCAATTCAAATGGACTGCCGCTTAAGATCCTCTCAGCGGTAGAGGCTGTAAATCAACGCCAAAAATATGTCATTGCCGAGAAAATTTCCGCCTATTTTGACAACAACCTTGAGGGTTTGACTTTCGCTATTTGGGGTTTAGCATTTAAACCGAATACAGATGATATGCGTGAAGCTCCGAGCAGAGTTTTAATCAAAGAACTCCTTACTCGAGGTGCTCGCGTCATTGCACACGATCCGGTTGCTTTGGAAGCGGCTCAGGTCGCGTTCAAAGAGGATCTAAAAGATCATCCTGAGCTATCCAACCAACTCCAGTTTTGTGAAAATGCAATGGACATTTTAGAAGGTGCTGATGCACTCATTTTATTGACTGAGTGGAAAGAGTATAAGAGTCCAAACTTTGCACAAATCAAATCTTTACTTAAACAAGCACTCATATTTGATGGTCGTAATCTGTATGAACCCCAAATTATGCAAGAGCAGGGTTTTATTTACGAAGGAATCGGACGTCGTGCCTCTCCAGTAGATCTGTTATTTGCTCAGAGTTCTGCTAAGGCCGAAACTGCTTAATATAACTGGCCTAAGATACTATCGACTTGGGACCATATGGACCACTTCCAAATCATTTGGAGTGGTCTGAGACATTGACACTTATAACCTTGAATCGTCCCTTGAGTGATTCGTTCAAGTTATTTCATTAATATGCCTATTAAGTCCTCGGCAATTGCTGTAAAGCACCAAAAAATTGCTCTGAAGCACTGGCCCAACTAAAGGTGTGAGCGTGAGCCAAGACATCTTTTCTTGAAATATCTAAGGCTTTTATACAAGCGGTATGTAGATTTTTATCTAATACGCCCGATTGCCCTGATTTCACTACATCTATCGGGCCTGGAGCAGGGAATGCGGCGACCGGTGTA
>CAITYM010000159.1 GCA_903896615.1 uncultured Burkholderiales bacterium | reverse complement strand
TCTACCAGGGTTACTTTCCAAGGCTCAGCGTTGCCCTGATGGACTTCCATACTATTATTTGACATATCAAAGGTTACATCGGACATATGCAGAAAATAATTTGCAAAGTACTCTTTGATTACATAGCCCTTGTAGCCACAGCAAATCACGAAATCGTTGATTCCGTGGTGAGAGTATGTTTTCATAATGTGCCACAAAATAGGCTTACCGCCCACTTCTATCATAGGCTTTGGCCTAGTTATCGTTTCCTCAGAAATTCTGGTGCCCAGGCCTCCGGCGAGTATGACGGCTTTCATTAACAATGACTCCAAACAAAAAAAAGAGTAGTAATTTCATCAATCAAGCTTAATAATCAAAGTCAAATTGAGAATCCTAAACACAGCCTAACCTCAAAAACCTTGCGCACTTGATATTTTCGCCTAAGTTAGTGATGAATTGACATATTTTTCCTTTAAAACCAACACCCAATGAGAAATCCGCTTCGAACACACATAATTACTGAGTTATTCCTGACGTGACGCGCTAAATTTATCAAAATCGAGTGGGTTTTACCAAACTACCTGGGATATAGATTTGTGCATGATTGTGTTGACTGATTAGCAAATTATGTACCTCTTACAGAGGACCAATATTGCCGAAATTTATGATGCTTCTCCTAATTTCTAAAGGATAAGTTAGCAAAGGATTAATCAAGCTTTCCGAATTTAAAAATATTCGAGCCGATCAAGATAGAACTACCTTAGTCCCCTCAAAGTCAAACTTAAACCGAACCTCCTCTAACCCTGCATCAACCATGCTTTGTCTAAGCTTGTTTCTGTCTTTGGCCATAAACATGAGGAACCCCCCCCACCTGCACCGACCAGTTTCCCTCCAATTGCGCCGTTTTGAATACCCAGGGCGTACCAATCATCAATTTGCTGGTTACTCATTCCACCCGAACGTTTTTTCTTGTGTTCCCAGTGCTCGTGCATTAGCTCACCAAAAAGCATTGTTTTACCATCCTCCAACGCTTTCTTACTTCTAAGTCCCAAATCCTTCACAAAGTGCAGATTGGACAGCATATCCGCGTCATTACTTTGAGTCCTCGAGTCTTGGTCCTTCAAAATTCCACTCGCACTTCTGGAAAAACCAGTAAAAAAAAGCAACAAATTATCCTCTAATTCAAACACGGTTTGCATGCTAATATTGAGTGGCACAGCGGTTACTTTACCCTCCTTGTGAAAGGTAAAACATGTCACACCTCCGACAGCAGAAGCGTATTGATCTTGCTTACCCACGGGCTCACCTAGCCGGTCAATCTCAATGTGGCAAGCTAACTCGGCCAATTCCTCTTGATGGACATGACGCTTTCTGTGGGTATAGAGGGCCTTCAGGAGTGCGGTCGTAAAACTTCCTGAAGAACCAAGTCCCGTCCCCGCAGGAATGTCAGCTAGAGTCGTTATTTCAATTTGAGGCGTTTTAAAGTCTAGTAAATACAAGGCTTCCCGAATAATGGGATGCTTGACGTCAAAGATGCTTTTGTGCTGTTCTAATTGTGAATATTTTAAAAAGACCCCCTCCGTAAAAGGTCTCATCACGTTCACATAGACATACTTGTCAATCGCTGCAGCAATCACGAATCCCTCGTGTTCCTTAAAGTAGGAGGGTAAATCAGTACCTCCACCTCCAAGCGTTATCCGTAGCGGGCTACGAGCGATGATCATAACCAGATTCCTTGTAAATAGTTTGAACAACCTCGAGCGCTGCTTTAGCGTCCATTAGTCCTGCTGCAGGAC
>CAITYM010000158.1 GCA_903896615.1 uncultured Burkholderiales bacterium | reverse complement strand
CCCCCCCTAAAAACCCCAGTTGTACAAATTCCTTTTTGGGATTATTCTTACATCCTTAGTTGCGACATCAACCAGGAATGCTTTGAAGGAGATACAAATGAACTCAAATGTTGGTCAAGCCGATCAAGTTGTTCGTTTAATGGCTGGAACCCTAATGCTCACCATGGCTGCAACTGGACAATTAGGCACAGTGGGCTGGATTGGTGGGTTGCTAACCCTAGCCTCTGGCACATTTGGCTTCTGCGCTTTTTACGCCTTACTGGGCATAAATACCTGTAGAAATGATGGGGATACGGGCTCTGTTTAAAATCATTTTTCGATAAAACGTCAAATCTAAATTTTTTAGAGCTAAAGACAATTGAATTGTCTTAAATACCTACTTGTTTTGAAAACCAATTCAGTTCTGAACCAGAGAACTTAAATCTATTCTTTTTTTAAAAACTTAATTCAATGAAATTATTCTTCACTGCACTCAAGAAATGCCTTCTCATCAGTCTATTTGGACTGAGTACTTTAAACCTCAGTTGGGCTCAAACTCCCAACTGGCCAACTCATCCGATCAATCTCATAGTGCCCTTTACAGCAGGCAGTGCGACAGACGTATTAGCACGAGTGTTTGCTGAGAAATTAGGGGCTAAGCTTGGTCAACCCGTTATCGTTGACAACCGAGTTGGAGCAGGCGGGACAATTGGAACCAGCATTGTCGCAAAATCTGCACCAGACGGTTATACCCTGTTGGTAGTCTCTGCTGGGCACGTTGTAAACCCAGTTCTTTATACAAAATTAAACTATCAACTCAAGGACTTGACAGGCATAAGTCCACTGGGAACACAACCTAATGTTTTGGTGGTTGCTCCCAAAAGTGGGATCAAATCAATCAAAGAGTTGATAGCACGCGCCAACTCTTTGCCTGATGGGCTAACTTTTGGAAGTGCTGGAGTTGGTAGTGCGACGCATACCAATGCTGAGAAATTTGTTCACGGACTCAAACTCAAAGCAACGCACGTCCCCTACAAAGGTACGCCGCAGATGTTAATGGACGTCACAGGTGGAAATGTCGATTTTGCATTTGGCCCTGTAGTATCTGCTCTGAGTTTAATTAAGGACGGAAAAATCACAGCATTAGCCGTTAGTTCGGAAAAACGTATCTCAGCTTTACCCAATATCCCAACAGCTGCCGAGGCGGGTTACCCACAAGGTCAATTTAACTTTTGGATTGGAATGCTGGCGCCAGCTCAAACGCCAAAACCCATCATAGATCGCCTCAATAAAGAGATACTTGCCATCATGGATCAACCCGATGTTCAGGCAAGATTTGATAATTTGGGTGCACTACCCTTTAAATTAAGCGCATCCGAGTTTGATCACTTTATAAACGAGGAATCAATAAGTCTTGGCGAAGTGATGCGCAAAGCAGGCGTAACCTTAGACTAAGTAGTTTCAGTTGCCTTGAACAATCTTTTAAGTCCCAACCACTGTTGGGACCAAAAGCCATCGCCGTAATCTACACCACTCTCGACTTGGTCTTTGATACCTGTTGCCTCATAACGGTCCTCAAAGAGTGCTGTACCAAATAAAACATCCCAACAGGTCAGCAACACACCAAAGTTATGCCCACCAGGCACACCGCTTTCAAACTCATGACCTATTCCAATAGAGTGGTGAATTCTGTGAAAGCGAGGACTAACCCAGAGATACTCTCCAAAACGACCAAATGAGAGCCTTAGGTTTGAGTGCTGGAAACTCTCAGATAATTTGGTAATCCCAACAATTGCCACATACTGGGCAGGTTCTATACCGATTAGTAAGGCAACAACAGCAAATATGCTTGAGTGCACCAAATCGTCTAATAAATGGTTCCTATCGTCACTCCATAACGTCATCTGACGCTGGGAGTGATGCACTGAGTGTAGTGCCCACCAAAAATTCCATTGATGCTGAGCTCTGTGAATCCAGTAGCCTAAAAAATCAAAAACAACTAGGTAAACAACAAAACTAATCCAACCTATATCTGTGAGTCCGGGGATCACATCATCCAATTGAAAAGTCCCCATGCCTTGAGTGTGAAGCCACCCAAAGAGATCATCAAAGTAGGGCTCTATTAGGAAGAAAAAGAAGAGTCGGAAAAACCCCATCCGGTGGATGACCGTATATAAGATGTCAACGTAGACGGCCTTTTTATACTTGATTGGCTCAACAGGCTTAAGATGCTCCAATGGCGCAAAAACGATTAACATAATAAGGACTTGGAGGATACCGGCAACTAGCCACCCACTTGCCTCGTAACCGTCTTCCATGAGTCCGCCCCAACCCAATTGAAATGCGATGGGTTGCAAGCAAAACTCGTAGACAAGAGACTGCGCTGTTACGTAAAAGTCAGAGAAGGTATTTATTAATGTATCAAACATGGAGTACTTCTAGAAATCACTGCTCATATTTTAAGCTTGATCGTGTAAAACCATGCAAAATATCAGGGCGAGTCACAGTTTCATAGTGCTCTATGAGGACAATACGGGCTAAGGGCCCGGTAAATGATATTGGACCTAAGATCGGTGCAGTAATCAAAGTAAAAACAAAGCAGTCTAATTATGATTAAATCAGCCAAATTCCTTATTAGAGTCTGTATCGTTTGGACTTTATTACCTGCGCTTAATGGCCACACAGCCTCCATTTTCTTTCCAGATAATAGTCCTATCATTCGTAAAGTAGAAGCACCAGATTGGCTTAGAGAGGGTCGCGAGGGAGACGGATACATAACGATCAGCTCCCAAGTGCTTGCTGAGAACACATGTGCCAACCTCTCTGATCACGGTTTTTGGAGCAGTGAGAAAACTCAGTTGGTGATCTCCGTTACAACTTCTGGCTTTAAATCTAAACTGAATAAAACTGAGGTTCCTATAGCAACTTTTGACGGACGGGAGAACGGAGCTGAATGCGCGTCCCTCTCCTCTACTCCCATTCAAATTGTCCCGCTCACACTCCTTGGCTCAGTTTCCAATTTAAATCCAGGTAATTTATCCATCGTTTTAAACGTTAAAAGCTCCAATGATGCAAATCATGATTTTGTCGGATCTGCCAAATTACTCCTCGGCGCAGCTGCTATGGTCGTCTCCGGCGGATCCGCAACTGCGATAGGAGGCATCTCAGCCACAGTTGGGGGATCAGTGGCCACAGAGACTCAAAGTCGCGCCAACAGTCTACTCAAAGGTATGGTTGATACCAAGGTCCCTATCAATTTGAGTTGGGGAGATATCAGAAGTCGTGTAAATACTATTGATATCGGCGTTTACAGATCAGACAAAAGTATAGGGGATGTAACAGATAAAAAAATTCAACAACTTCAAAGCAATCCAAAAGCTGAAAAAGTTAAATTATTTACTGTTCGCTTTACCTTTAACTTTACCAGGACCCTCTTTAATCCCGATATTACAAACATCGATCATCTAAATCTACGCGAAGACTTGTCTAGCGTTCATGTCCTAAATTATCAAATGCAAGGGGCTAACCAGAACTTTTTACAAATCCTCAATAACACTTCCCCAAGTCTTCTTCAGTCTATTGCGCATGCCAATGCACAGGGATTGACCAACGCTTGCGCACTGGGGTTTGAGAAGCTAAAGAAATATGACGTTAACGATTTAGATACCGCAATCATCATGAAATCATTTATTGACGAGGCAAAGGGGGAAACGCTTTGGTATACAAATCCCTCGAACGTTAGGTTTTGCTTTGAACAAGCTCCCAATATTCAAAACTTCCTTGAACGTGTATACGGCGTACCAGAACCTTTATTCATAGTGGGGGACGTTCAAAACGGCACAGGACAGGCCTACGCGAAGTGGAGAGCCGTAACAGGTCCACTCCTATCAGGACTTAGGAAAGCATTGATTGCAAAAGAAGATAGAAAATCTGTACTCAAGCAATTCAATCAAAATAAGGACATAGCACTCAGTTTCTCACCTGAAGTTACGCCCTGGGGAATTTCTCCTGAGATAACGAATAGTGCTCCCACCGCAAATCCTGTTGCTCCAATTAATTCAGAGCAAAATGAGATCAAGTATCCTGGCTTGGAGAGACTGGCATCTAAGAAGATCAAAACAATGGGATGCTATATTTTCAAAGACACCCTCAATTTAGATCCTGCGACGTACGGCGCCTACTTTGTTATCAAAGCAGATGATAACGAGTTGTTTGTTGCTCAGGCTAAATTTTCAATTACTGACAGTATCAGTATTCAAAGTCTGAATATTTCAGAGTTTAGTGCAGACTGGGCTCAACACTTTGCCTCTTATTCTTATCCAGGAGGCGACTGCAAGTCTATATTGCACTGATTAATCAAAATCAACTGGGTTTGAGAACAGTGTGCGTACCTTTACAAAGGCAACGATCAAATTAGCTGATTTCTAGTTATGAGGAAACGAAGTAGATCGTAAAAATTTGATACCCCCTTTTTAAGAGAGTATCAAATCAATATTACATCCCATCAATACATACTCGGTTGTGCTATCAAAACAGCGCACACACAACTTAACACGACCGTTGACAACCATATTACCAATGGCTTAATGGAAGTAACTGAGGGACCGAAATTTTGAATATTGACGTTTTCATTCATTTTGCTTCTCCCTTTTCTAAGTTGTTGAACCTACTACTAATAAGCAAATTATGTACCCGCAATAAGGGGCATTTTTTCGCACCATTTTAGTGCAAATCAGACTGATACTATTCAAATTCGCATATTGATAACGAAAAAATGACAAATTTATAGATTATTTTCGATTCTGGTGCAAAGCAAATTAGCCCGTCAAAAACCAATAATTGCCAATTCTATGCACATCCGACCTCTTCCCGTAGATTTAATGGGTGTGTGTTTAAACGGTAACGGATTTGTGTTTTAGGACAAAACGTCGGTAATGGTGACGTCCTGGGACTAACAAAGAAATGCAAAAACTGTAGAAACTACCAATGCATCTGTCTTTGATCGTAACTCTTAAAGGAGCCAGAATCTGCGATAGACAAATGGTCTATCACAGTAAGCATCTTAGACACACTCTCTTTAGTTGTGGTCGGCGCACTAGCGCCGCCCATCTGAGTTTGAACCCATCCTGGATTGATTGGAATCATGACGGCTTTAGGGTAATCAAACGATGCACTCTTTACTGCCATATTTAGGGCCGCCTTGGAAGTTCGGTAAACCCAACCAAAACTACTTTGAGTCTCAGCAGTACTGCCCATTAAACTGCTTATGAAGACAAATTTACCTCTGGATTCCTCAACCATTGGTGCAATAAGCGGTATGAGCTGCATAGCACCTAAAACGTTGGTATGCATGACTTCATCAAACTCAGCAACACTGGGCACTTCTCGGGCACCCGAGTTGGGCCCGTAAATTCCTGCGACATAAATAGCTAAATCAAGCTTTACGCCGTCCAAATGCCATCCTAAACCAGCTAATGAACTTGGGTTGGTTACGTCAAGTTGGATACCCATTGCCTTTAAATTATTGAGTGCATTGACATCTTGCTCTTTGCGGGCAGTTGCATAGACTGCCCAACTAGAGCCTAAGAGTTGTTGAACGAACTCAAGCCCTATGCCTCTAGAGGCACCAATAACCAAAGCTGTTTTCATGAGGTAGCCTAACTCTAAATTAGAAAAGCTTAATTATCAGCTAGTTTTTTGTAGTTATATTAGTCATCCGCTAATGAATGACCACTCAATTCATCGTCATTTTGACTGGATGAAGGTTTAGGCATCTTACTTTTTTCGGTCATTACATCAGTGGTCACTTTGTTGGTAGTCCCGTCCTCGAACTTATAAGTTGTAAATTTGGTTTTACCGTCTTTTGACCAAGCCTCATCTTTTGAAATTGCTTTGAAAGTAGCCGTCTGTGTTTTACCGTCACTTGTTGTCATGGTTATGATTTCCAAGCCCTGCAAGTAAATAGGCTTATGCATTTCACCCTTGGCGTCAATTTTTTTATTTATAACATTCTCTTTTTCAGGTTGCACAATTTTCTCGGGTTGCGCTAGTTTTTCTGATTGGACATTTTTTTCTAATTGCTTTAACTTCTCCATAGCCAATGGAACATCATTAAAAGTGCCGTCCTCAAAGGTATAGCGGGTTAGCTTGATTTGTTCATCTTCGCTTAAAATTATTTTTGAATCAACAGCCTTGTTCTTAATTGTTTTGACCGTTCCATCTGCAAAATTGATAGTGACAGTCTGTATATCTTTGTTATAACTGGGCTTACCAAAGATCTTAGGAGTTTGCACTTCTTCTTTGAATGTAGTTCCATCTGCAAACTTGTAGATTATGACTTTAGATTCGTGATCATTAGACCAAACTTCTTTTTGACTCACTGCTTCATAAGTAAACACTTTTTCTGTGCCATCGCCGTATACTTTTTTAATGGTTTCAACTCCAGATTTATAACTGGGTGGCAAAATTTGATTAGGTATTGATTGAACTACCTGATTTGTAGTTCCGTCATTAAAGCGGTAGGTTACGGTTTTGAATAAATGATCCTCAGACCAACTCACTTCCTCAGCTATCGCCTTATTAACCACAGAGCTAACAGTCCCGTCGCCGAATTTAGTCTTAATAGTTTCTGTATCTTTATCATAGATTGGCTTTAAAACCTCAGCAGATACAGAAGACACTACTTTATTAAAAGTTCCATCTGCAAATGTGTACTCTGTCGTCTTTGTCAAATGGTCCGTCGACCATGTCACTTTCTCAGCTGTAGCCTTTTTGGAAAGAGAGGTTTTTGTACCATCACCGTAGGTATAGTAAAACGTCTCAATATTCTCTTTGTAAACCGGCTCACTCTCTATTCTTGGCACACCAACTTCAACAGTGCTTACTCCACCATCCGCAAAGCTATAAGTAGTCTTCTTGATTAAATGATCGCTCGACCAACTCACCTTTTGATCTATAGCATTTGCAATAACCTCCTCGGAAAATCCGTCCCCGTAGGTTATCAGTGTTTTCTCTTTATCACCTACATAGATTGGTTTGCTAAAAACGGCAGGAACTTCAACTATATCTTCGTAAGATTTGCCGTCCTCAAACACATACTTTATTATTTGAGTGAGATGGTCCTTTGACCAGCTCACCCTTCGGTCAACCGCTTCATTTTCTTCCGTCTTTTGCGTGCCATCACCAAAAGTAATTGTTATTTTCTCAAATCCGTTCTTAAATTCAGGCTGACTGTATTTTTTAGGAATTGATTTAATATCTATATTAGTTGTGCCATCACTAAATTTGTAAATTGTTGTTTTTGTTGTGTGATCTTTAGCCCATTCGTATTCTTCACTTTTTGCTTTTCTCGTGATAATTGATTTAACCCCGTCCGCGTATGACATTGGAATCATCTCCAAATTACCCTTGTAATTTGGCTCGCCTGCTACAGGCTCAACAAATTCAGTTTGTACGTCTTGGGTACCATCACTGAACTTTTTAATAATATTCTTTGTTTTATGGTCTTTTTCCCAAATCACTTTTTCATCCACCAGTGTCTTTGGTTTTGGAACCTCTTTCACAGGCAACGGTTCGACAGCTTTCACCTTCTCAGCAGGGACCTCAGCGCTTTCCTTCTTTTCTGAGTCAAGTTCTTTGAACCCATTAATTTGCTCAGTCAACTTTACTGCAGCTTTAGGAGGATATTGAATCCAGTTGTCTTTTGAATCTCCACCAAAGGCGATGATGTGAGTAAAAAACGTAGCTATGCCAACAGTAATTACAAAGACTGTGGTATTGAGTCTCATCAGATTCTTGCAAGTTGAGAACTGGAACAGTAAAGCCATCATAATTCAATTCTTCAGTTCGTTAAATAGTTACGTACTGAAAGAATCGACTTGAGTAAGACCTACTTTAGATATTACAACAAATACAGTTCAACGCCGACAATAACAAGTAAGCAGCATTAAGGAAAATTTACTTTACGACCACCAGAATGCTGATTTCAACAATTTATTGGGTAAATTTAAATATTGTTCCCTGGGAATTATTTCCACCGTTTGCGGTCGTTCCATAAAAAATATTTGCATTGGAATCGAATACCAAACCTGCACTTGGACTCGCGCCATCATTACCTGATCCAAATGAGTAAAGCATTGCCTCAACGGCCGGCGGACTTGAAGTTGGAGTTAATTTAAAAATACTTCCCAACCCATTGTTATTACCGCCCTCCTTTGTTGTCCCGTAAATAATATTATTGACAACAACTAGATTTCCCCAAGGCCTGGATCCATCTATTCGGGTGTTTAAAGTTCCTGAAAATGAATATTGCTTTGAATAGTTAGTCCCGTCCAGAGCCAATCTAAATACGGTGCCTAAACCACTATCTCCGCCATTAATTGTTGTCCCGTACAACATATTATCTTGACTATTAAAAAGTAATTGCCCGTAGGGATTTTCCCCTTCATTTGAACCAGATACAAATGTATGTAAGGGATTTACATTTTGTAATGTATTGTCAGTGCTGAATACAATTCCTTGACTATTATTTCCCTCGCTAGTCGTTCCGTATAGAGTGTTTCCAACTTGAATCAATCCTGACTGTGGATAAGCTCCATCAGTATTGTTCGTAAAATTATATAAGTATGTTTCGGTATTACCTATGAGTGGAATTCTAAATATTGTCCCGAAACCATTTGTACCACCGTAAGTAGTTGTACCGTATAGGTCAGTATCTGTTTGACCTTGAATTAAGACGCCGTAGGGATGCTCTCCATCGCCATT
>CAITYM010000157.1 GCA_903896615.1 uncultured Burkholderiales bacterium | reverse complement strand
GGCGTCAATCACAAACCACTCATGCTTCACGTCAGCGGGTTTTGCGCTGAACGTTGACATATTTCTATCCTTGAGTGGGTTGTTTGGGCCCTTTTCCACGGTCGGTGTTCTTCTGATGAGAACCTCTTAGGTGGGAAGAAATCTTGCGCCGCGGGGCCACTTTTTCGCTGCGAAGCCTTCCATTATAACCCAAATCCATCTAGTGTTGCTTTTATGCAAACATCGAACCTAGAGGCTAAAAATGATTATTGGCCTAGGCTCCAGACTCAAGCGTAAACCCCGCTAAAGCATCTTGCCCCATTAACTCTACCATTTGGGGCAAACACAGTTTGAGTTGTTCTTTTAGTGTGTGTGGGGGATTAATGATAAACAACCCAGACGCGGAGAGGCCTGGGCGTTTGGGTGAGTTATTAGTGCCAAGCACATCTAGTTGCGTGCCCATTTGTCCTGACTTGATGCGAAGCGTTGTATGAAGCCAAGGCTTTCGGACTTCTTGAGCGAGCACTTTTAATCGTCTAGGTAAATCGTGTGCCTCGGGTCTAGCAATGACGGGGTACCAAATCATGTAAGTCCCGGTTACAAAACGCCTCAAACTATCTTGCACAGTACTTATCACACGTGCATAGTCAGACTTCATCTCATAACTTGGATCTATAAGGACCAAGCCTCGCCGGGTCGGGGGCGGAAGTAATTTCTTTAGACCCTCAAAACCGTCTTCAATGTAACAATTGATTTGCCGGCCTGCTTTGAGTTGCTCAACATGTTTTTGGAGCATGCGACTGTCGGTTGGATGCAACTCAAAGAGTTTGAGTTTGTCATGTCTTCGCAAGTAATCTTGAGCAATAAGGGGGGATCCTGGATAAACTTTTAAAGAACCACTTGGATTAAACCGCTCTAACTCCTGAATATACTCTCCCAGCATTTGCTCTAACTCAATGCCTTTATCAGCAGCACTCTTTAGTAACTGACGCAGTCCCTCTTCAGCCTCCTTGCTCAGTTCTGCCGCGTCGCTATCAAGTCTATAAATACCCGCACCTGCGTGGGTGTCAACAACGGTGAACCCCACATCCTTTTGAGTCATATACTGAACGATCGCAATCAATACAGTGTGTTTGAGAACATCTGCGTGATTACCTGCGTGATAGGCGTGTCTATAACTGAACATATTTTGATCTTAACCTTGTTGTCGCGGCAATAGACTTATCCTCAATCAATTCTGAGTGCATGAAAGTCCTTTGTAAAACCTACAAAGTAACGCTTTGGCTGTGCCGCTTATTTTTAACTTGTTTAAGTAAAAAGGGATCGAGCACTTAAATACTCGATCCCTTGCTACATCTTTGACCTCAAAAGTGGTGGGCTGTGGAGGATTTGAACACTCCGACCAAAAGATTAAGTGTCTTCTGCTCTACCACTGAGCTAACAGCCCGCGTTTGGATTATAAATAATTTTTCGAGCTTTTCTTAAAACTTTTTGTGACGGCTTTGATTCGCATCAAAGTTATTATTTTGTGAATTTAATTAATAAAGCGATATACACAGGCCAATTTATTAAGCCGCTTTTTATTATTTCATCTAAAAAATCAAACCGTATAAAGAAACAAACTTAAATTACGCTCAAGCCAATTTCAAGTTGTGTGCAATTTGCATGACTGCATTTGATTGGTTCATGCTGTAAAAATGCAGTCCAGGTGCGCCACCTTTTATGAGTTGCTCGCAAAGGCGGGAGACCACCTCAACGCCAAACGAACGAATTGATTCCACTTGATCGCCGTAAGAATGTAATCTTTGCCTTATCCAACGGGGAATTTCGGCGCCACAAGCATCAGAAAACCGCATCAACTGCGAAGCACTTGAGATGGGCATGATGCCAGGCACAATTGGAATATTAACACCCGCAGTTACTGCGTCCTCTAAGAATCTAAAGTAAGCATCTTGGTTATAAAAGTACTGCGTAATCGCGGAGTTAGCCCCTTCCCTTACTTTGGCCACCAATGCACTGATATCACTTTGTACTGATGTGGCTTGGGGGTGAAACTCTGGGTAAGCGGCGACTTCGATATGAAAATAATCCCCCATCTCATTGCGAATAAAACGTACCAAATCACTGGCGTAATGAAATTCCCCCCCGTGTCCGTACCCGCTGGGCAAATCTCCTCGCAATGCCACAAGTCGTTTAACCCCCATAGTTCTGAGCTCTTGCAATTCAAGCCTAACTTTATCTGCACTAGCCCCTATGCAGGAGAAATGTGAAGCAGCGTCAACCCCCTCTTTAAGGATCTCACCAACCGTTGCAAAAGTGCCGGCTTGAGTTGCACCGCCTGCACCGTAGGTTACTGAACAAAACTCTGGCTTTAATTGGTAGAGTGTTTTTCGCACGGCACGCAACTTTTCCGCCCCCTCCGGCGTCTTTGGCGGAAAGAATTCAATGCTTATATGACTCATAACTTATGCCCCCAACCAAGCTTGCCACTTGTTTATTTATATATTATTCGATCGTACTCGTAATAAAGGGGCCAAAGCCTTAACGACTCGGCCCCTTTAAAGGCGTGCACAAGTTGTGCACACTTTGATCAACCACACCTTTGGTTAAGGCGCTGCACTAGATGCAATTTTTAATAACGGTATGTGTCTGGCTTATATGGGCCATTTTTAGACACGCCGATATAGGACGCTTGCTCATCGCTGAGCTCTGTCAGCATTGCACCGACCTTAGCAAGGTGAAGACGGGCCACTTTTTCATCTAAGTGCTTGGGTAGCACATAAACTTTACCAGCCTTATAGTCATTTGGACGGGTGAACAGCTCGATTTGAGCAATCGTTTGGTTTGCAAATGAGCTACTCATCACAAAACTTGGATGACCCGTTCCGCAGCCTAGATTAACCAAACGTCCTTTGGCTAGCATGATGATGCGCTTGCCGTCTGGGAAGATGATGTGGTCAACCTGGGGTTTGATCTCCTCCCATTTGTACTTTTCAACACCAGCGATATCTATTTCGTTATCGAAATGGCCAATGTTACAAACGATGGCCTGATCCTTCATTTTTAACATGTGATCGTGGGTGATGACGTGCTTATTACCTGTTGCTGTAACGAAAATATCGGCCTTGTCAGCTGCATATTCCATGGTCACAATTTTGTAGCCTTCCATGGCTGCTTGCAATGCATTAATTGGATCAATTTCAGTTACCCAAACTTGAGCGCTCAATGCGCGTAATGCTTGTGCGCTGCCCTTGCCCACATCGCCGTAGCCAGCAACAACAGCAACCTTACCAGCGATCATCACGTCTGTAGCGCGCTTGATACCGTCAACTAAAGATTCACGGCACCCGTACAGGTTGTCAAATTTGCTCTTCGTCACTGAGTCGTTTACGTTGATCGCTCTGAAAAGCAACGTGCCCGCAGCAGACATCTCATTCAAACGGTGAACACCAGTGGTAGTCTCCTCTGTCACGCCAATAATCTCAGCGCTCTTTCTGGTGTACCAAGTTGGATCTTGAGCTAGCTTGGCTTTGATAGAGGCGAAGAGGCAAGTCTCCTCTTCACTTTGAGGGCTGCTGATTACGCTTGGATCTTTTTCAGCCTTTTGTCCAATGTGCATAAGAAGCGTTGCATCTCCACCGTCATCCAAAATCATGTTAGGACCTTCGCCTTTTGATCCAGCAACGCCGAATTCAAAAATTTGGTGCGTATAGTCCCAGTAATCAGCCAAAGTCTCGCCTTTGTAAGCAAACACAGGCGTGCCGTTTGCAACCAGCGCAGACGCAGCGTGGTCTTGGGTTGAGAAGATATTACAAGAAGCCCAGCGCACTTGCGCTCCAAGTGCCTGTAATGTTTCCACCAAAACCGCGGTTTGGATGGTCATATGCAAAGAACCCGTAATACGAGCACCTTTCAAAGGCTGTGATTTGGCAAACTCTTGACGAATGGCCATAAGACCAGGCATCTCAGTTTCAGCGATTTTTATTTCTTTGCGGCCCCAAGCGGCTAATTCAATGTCAGCAATTGCGTAGTCGCTCGCATGCACGGGTTTTAAAACAGCACTCATTTATTCAACTCCATTCAATGTTGATACCACTGATGGATGAGCGTGAGTTGGGCACTAAAGCGCAATTTGGAGGCTCACCTCACATCTATCAGTGGGTGAGCGCAGTTGGTGATCAAGATCCGAGCCTCACCGATGTTCTTATGAAATGAACTCGGTTGCAGCGCTCCTCGGATTGCGCATTATTTTAACTCAATCTGACAAACCAAAGCAAGCCTGTTTACACAAAGCCCTAAAACGACACCCAGAAAGCCAAAAGCATTTAAAAATCTGCGCTAACTTGTTATGTGGACTGTCTTTTTTTGGGTGATTAATTTAGACTACGTCTGTCGTAAAACCAATACGCATGTGTTGTTTGGCTTGTTTCGTTTTTTTGAATACCACTTTTGATCATCACTTTACTTCATTCAAACCCAACAACTTTGGAGATTTCAAATCCAACACTTTTATTGTTGCTTGCAATTCTCATTGTTTTAATTATTGCATTTGCTTTCACTTTCGTCCTAAACAAAATCTCTTTCCTCAAACATCAAATCAAGGACTTAAGGCAAAGCGTCCATCAACAAGACCGATGGACTGCGTACATGAGTCACGAACTGCGCAGCCCCTTATTTGCAGTCAAAGCGCATTTAAGCTTATTAAAACTCAGCCACAAACTTGACCCAAGCCTGCATAGCCACGTAGATGACGCAATCAGCGCAAGCCAAGACCTCCTATCTTTGGTCAATGATATTTTGGACGGTGCTCAAATTCGCTCGGGTCAGTTTGCTCTTCATCCATCAAAAACAAATATTGTGCTACTTGCAAGCTCCGTAGTAGATTCGTTCAAAACACTTGCCGAGCAAAAGGGACTTCGCTTATACCTGGAAGTATCAAATGATGCGCCTCAGACTATTTATTTAGACGCCAAACGCCTGCGTCAAGTGTTGATTAATCTGGTATCAAACGCGGTTAAATTCACCCAGCAAGGTGAGGTCTGCGTCAGAATTGAGCCCGCTTACTCCAGCAATAGCTCTCCCAAAAAGCGCTCAGTAGACGCGCTCAGCATCAGTGTTATAGATACCGGAGAGGGCATTCCAAAAGTTGAACTAGAACGTATCTTTGAGCCCTTTTATACCGCAGCCTCTTCTTCGCTTGAGAAACCACCTCAATCCACAATTTCACCGATGGATGCGCAGACTGATTCCTCGACTAATCCACTTACTGGTGCCGCAAAAAATACTGACCATAATAATTCAAGCAGTGGTCTAGGACTGGCTATCGTTAAAAGTATTGCGGATGCGAGTGGCTGGAAAATCTCTTTATTTAGCAACTCAACTGATACTCACGCCGATACCGATACCGATACCAAGCACAAAACTAAGGGCTCCACGTTTAAAGTGACTATCGCGGCGCCCATTAATCCGCCCCTAACCACCCCCCAAGCGAGCAAGCCTACAACTGAGCTGGAAGGGGCTCAAAGTTCAAATCAAACTGTAAGTCAACTCCAGACCAATCAAATCAATTCTGTAAAGGTGCGCCTAATAAAACCGCTAAGGGTGCTGATCATTGACGATCTGCTGGTCAATCGACATATCCTTAAACTTGCCTTTAAAAGGATTGCGGAGTCCCACGGTTTAAAGTCCATCCAAACAGAGGAAACCGGCAGCGGAGAAGCAGCAATCAAATTAATTGCAGACAATCATTACGACTTGGTACTCGTGGATTGGAATATGCCGGGAATGAGCGGGGCTGAATTGGTGCTAAAAATTCAGTCAATTCTTAAAAAAACATCAACTTCACCAGGTCATTCGACTGAAATTGCAATCATCTCAGGTCAAATTGACCGTACTTTGCAAGTAGTTTGTAGCCAAATGCATATTAACCATCTTCTAAGCAAGCCAGTTGAGATAGAAGAACTTGAGGCATTGATCAATACAATAATAACTAAGCACTTAATTGATTTGAATTAAATTGAATCACTACAAAAAGGCCCTACTTAAGTTTTTCTTAATATATAACGGTGTCTTGCTTAAGGTCTTAAACAATAAAATTTTGGCGACACCCCTATCGCCAAGTCTCCACTAGCACGGTATCATCACGGGTTAGCTAAAAAATTGATTATGACTACTGTTTCCCAAGAAGTCCGTCGCAGACGAACATTTGCCATCATCTCTCACCCAGATGCGGGTAAGACAACGCTTACAGAAAAGCTTTTACTTTTCTCCGGTGCCATTCAAATTGCAGGCTCCGTAAAAGCCCGTAAAGCAACCAGGCACGCAACCAGTGATTGGATGGAGATAGAAAAGCAACGCGGCATCTCCGTAGCAAGCTCAGTGATGCAAATGCTTTACAGAGATCACGTTATCAACTTGCTTGACACCCCGGGACATAAGGATTTCAGCGAGGACACTTACCGCGTTTTGACTGCAGTGGACTCGGCCCTTATGGTGATCGATGCAGCCAATGGTGTTGAGGCTCAAACACGACGCCTCATTGAGGTCTGCAGACAAAGAAACACGCCCATCTTAACTTTCATAAACAAAATGGACCGCGAAGTACGCGATCCACTCGACCTGCTTGATGAGGTGGAACAGGAGTTGGGCATGCCCTGCACTCCAATGACTTGGCCTGTTGGACAGGGCAAACAGTTCTCAGGGATTTTGAATCTTCGCAACGACACCATGACCGTATTCGAGTCTGGTAGCGAGAGGAGGCCGGAAGATTTTGAGGCCTTGCCTCTTAAAGATATCGACGCCCTTAGAGCTCGGTTCAAAGATACTTGGGACGCGTCCATAGAGAGCATGGAACTCGCAACTGGCGCTTCACCTGCCTTTAACCTGGAGGCGTTTTTAGCAGGCAAACAAACTCCCGTCTTCTTTGGATCAGGTGTTAATAACTTTGGTGTGATGGAGATTTTGGACGCTTTAGTTGATCTGGCCCCACCACCTAGGCCCCGCGTCAGCTCCCTCATGGTCAACAAAACGCCTGTGGTCAAAGAGATTCAACCCGAGGATGAACATTTCTCTGGCGTGGTCTTCAAAGTCCAAGCCAATATGGATCCATCACATAGAGACCGTATTGCATTTGTGAGAGTAGCATCGGGTAAGTATGAACCCGGCATGAAACTCAAAGTTCAGCGTTCCGCCAAAGAACTCCGACCCACCTCTGTTGTCACTTTCCTCTCTCAACGCAGAGAGGCCGTAGAAGAAGCCTTCGCGGGTGACATCATCGGCTTTACGACTCACGGCGGAGTCCAACTCGGGGACACCATCACTGACGGCATTGCCCTTCAGTACACCGGACTCCCCTTCTTTGCGCCAGAGTTGTTCATGACTGTCATCCTCAAAAATCCCCTACGCACCAAGCAACTTCAAACAGGTTTGGCGCAGCTCGGTGAAGAAGGTGCCATTCAAGTTTTTCGGCCTGAAACGGGGGGCTCTATGCTGCTTGGCGCAATTGGTCAATTGCAGTTTGAGGTAGTCCAACACAGACTCAAAGCTGAGTATGACTGCGACGTTAAACTCGAATCCTGTCAGTACACCGGAGCGCGGTGGATCACCGCTCAAAGTGATGCCGAGCTCAAAGAATTCATCAACTCCTACCCTCAGCGCATGGCCCTAGACGCGGCCAACACACTGGCTTATCTTTGCACATCCCCCTACGATGTGCGTTTAGCTCAGGAGCGGTTTCCTAAAATTGAATTCCACCCCTTACGCGAACATGCAGGATTAACCCTGCAAGATGCTTCAAGCTGAAATCAACGACCCGTTGAACTCAGATCTGCCAGAGCTGCACACTTAGGTAGCGTAGCCCATACCTCTGGCTAGCACAGGAGCCAGGGCAACGCCTGTGTGAGTTTTCAGTCTTGTGCATTGCTCTGGAGTATTGGACATCACCACCTCCCCTCCTGCGTCACCGCCTTCTGGTCCAAGATCAATAATCCAATCTGCTTCGGCGATCAAGTCTAAATCGTGTTCGATCACGATCACACTGTGTTTAGCATCAACCAAACGGTGTAACACACGGATGAGCTTGTCTACGTCAGCCATATGTAGGCCAACTGTTGGCTCATCAAGCACATAAAGCGTATGAGGAGCTTTTTGACCACGCCGCGTAATATCATCACGCACCTTAGAGAGTTCGGTGACGAGTTTGATTCGCTGCGCCTCTCCGCCGCTTAAGGTGGGCGAAGGTTGACCCAAAGTCAAGTACCCTAAACCTACATCTTTAAGGAGCTGGAGTGGATGAGAAATTGCTGGCATTGAGGCAAAGAACTCAACGGCTTCATCAACCTCCATGGCCAGCACATCTCCAATGCTTTTACCCCTCCAACTCACAGCCAAAGTCTCAGGGTTAAACCGCGCGCCTTTGCAAACTTCACATAAGACTTTGACGTCAGGCAAGAAGCTCATCTCAATGGTTCTCATCCCTTGTCCCTCGCACCCAGGACACCTTCCCTCACCGGTGTTAAAACTAAACCGCCCAGCTCCGTAACCCCTCGCTTTGGCCTCCAAAGTATCTGCAAATAGTTTTCTGACCGTGTCCCAAAATCCAATATAAGTTGCAGGACAGGACCTAGGCGTTTTACCAATCGGAGTTTGATCAACCTCAAGCACTCTATCGATTTGCTCCCACCCTTCAAGGGACTCGCACCCGTGCCAAGCCTGCGCGCTTTTACGCAACACAGCAGCTTGCACATTTGCAAGCAAAACATCTCTGGCAAGTGTGGATTTACCCGAACCACTGACCCCCGTTACAGCGACCAATCGTCTGAGCGGAATATTTACACTCACGTTTTTAAGGTTGTGCAAGTTTGCACCCTTGATGCTTAGCCACTGCGCCACTTCGGCACTCCCTTGAGGGGTGTTAAAGCCCGCACTAAGGGTTGCAAGTTGATAAGCTTTGTCAGCCTTTACCTGCGCTTTGGTTTTAGCTGACTTAGAGACCTTGGCGCGTTGAGTGTGCGCTTGTTCTTTGAAGGCTTGCCTTTGGGCACTCATAGCTTGCGCACTTAAAACTTTAACGCTTCGTCGCAACTGAAAGGGGTGACGCATAGCGTCCCTTAAATATCGTCCCGTTTGGGAGTCCGCGGCTTTAGAGATATCAGCAGCCATTCCTTGTGCAACTAAATGCCCGCCTCTTTTGCCCGCACTAGGTCCTATATCAATAATGTGATCAGCAGCGCGAATCGTTTCTTCATCGTGCTCGACCACCACCAAGGTATTTCCTTTAGAGCTAAGATCCCTTAGAGCAGAAATAAGAATTTGGTTATCCCGGGCGTGCAACCCAATGGTCGGTTCATCCAAAACATAGCAAACTCCTTGCAAATTACTTCCAAGTTGCGCAGCAAGTCTAATGCGCTGCGCCTCGCCACCGCTTAGCGTTGGCGCGCCGCGGTCAAGGGTTAAATACCCCAGTCCAACTTTCTCTAAAAATTCAAGTCGACTCGCTATCTCTGGCACCAAGTCTCTGGCCACCTCTGCGCTGCGTCCGCTGAGTTTTAAAGATTGAATCCAGTGCCGCAGATGCCCAACACTTAATTTTGCCAAGTCCGTAATGGTTGCGTTTTGAAACCTCACATGCCTAGCTATGGGATTAAGCCTTGTTCCCTCGCAGCTTGGGCAAGGTTGATCACTGATATCTTCAACCTCGGGTTCTGCGAAGCTTTGTTCGCGCCCCTTTTGATCATCTTGCAACGTCTCATCCAAAGCTTTGCGCTGCTCCTTGGACAACTTTAATCCAGTCCCTACGCACTCGGTGCACCACCCGTGCTTGCTGTTATATGAAAAAAGTCTTGGATCTAACTCCATGTATGAGGTGCTGCAAACAGGGCACGCGCGTTTAGTGGAGTAGGTGTGGTGACGTCCGATTTTTACGGTTGAGCGGCGCTCCTTCATCGCCTGCCCCAATTCCCCCAATTCGCTCAGCACACTTACCACTCCTTTGCCGTGCTCAAGCGAGGTGAGTAAGGCTTGGCGCAACTCTTTTTCCATTGCAGCACTGACAACCAAACTCAGCACAGGTAATTCAATCGTGTGCTCTTTAAAACGATCAATACGCGGAAAGTTTTGGGTCTGTAAAAACTCTCCATCAACCCTCAAATGGGTATAGCCTCTTGCTTTGGCCCAATCTGCCCACTCTGTGTAAACGCCTTTTCTGTTTACAACAAGTGGGGCAAGTATGCCAATCAACTGTCCTTTAAATTCACGCATCAAGTGAGCTGTAATTCGCTCTACGCTTTGCGGCTCAACGCTTGCCATATCATGCACACAGTGCTGCGTTCCAAGCTTTACAAATAAAAGTCTCAGAAAATGCCAGACCTCAGTTGTCGTACCAACTGTGGACTTTCTCCCACCCCTTGATAACCTTTGTTCTATAGCTACGGTTGGGGGAATGCCGTATACCGCGTCGACCTCAGGGCGTCCTGCGGGCTGAACGATGCTCCTGGCATAAGCATTCAGACTCTCTAAATACCTTCTTTGACCTTCGTTAAACAAAATATCAAAGGCAAGAGTTGACTTACCCGAGCCGCTGACACCGGTGATAACGTTGAATTTTTGCCTAGGAATATCAACGCTTAAATTTTTTAAATTATGTTCGCGAGCATGGATGATTTGAATATTGGGATTGACCCCATTTTGATTTTCTTTATAGATGAGCGTTGCGGAATGATCAGTTTGCTTTCTCACTAACTCAGAGTTCACCGGGAAGACTTGACCGACCAAAGACTCATCGTACTCTCGCAGGGCCGCTCCAGTGTGCGACAAAGGGTGGAGACGCAATGCGTCCGGCGTCCCCTCAGCTACGACCTCGCCACCGCCTTCACCGCCCTCTGGCCCTAGATCAATAATCCAATCACTAGAGCGTATCACGTCCAAGTTGTGCTCGATAACAATGAGGGAATCTCCGGCCTCTAGCAAACGTCTAAGAGCGCGCATTAATTTAGCAATATCATCAAAGTGCAAGCCAGTGGTTGGCTCATCAAACAAAAACAGTGTTCCTTTGCGTGCAAGTTTTTGTTTGCTTTGACTTGCAGATTTGGTTGCTTGGGCAAGGTAGCCCGCCAATTTCAGTCGCTGCGCTTCGCCTCCACTGAGTGTGGGCACGGGCTGGCCTAAACGCACATACTCAAGCCCAACATCCACAATAGGTTGCAAGGTCCTTAGCACATCACGGTCTTTTGCAAAGAGTGCAACTGCTTGGCTCACCGTTAACTCAAGCACATCAGCTACATTCAAATAAACAGCGCCACCGGTTACGGGGTCTTGCCTCTCAATTTTGATCTCTAATATTTCAGGTCTGTAGCGCTCTCCGTTGCAGTCGGGACATCGTAAATACACATCACTTAAGAATTGCATTTCAACGTGTTCAAATCCTGAACCACCGCATGTGGGACACCGACCGTCACCGCCGTTAAAACTAAACTTGCTTGCTGTGTAGCCTCTTTGCTTGGAGAGGGTCGCATTTGCAAAAATCTCTCTCAACGCGTCCCAAGCGCCAACGTAGCTAACGGGATTTGAACGAGCTGTTTTTCCAATGGGGGACTGATCTACAAAGACCACATCTGCCAAATGATCTGCCCCGAGGAGTCTGGAATGCGCGCCGGGTGTCTCTGTTGCCCGCCCAAAATGTCTAAGTAATGTTGGCGCCAAGATATCTTGAATGAGTGTTGACTTACCCGATCCACTCACGCCTGTCACACAAACCAAACGCTCTAATGGAAATTCGACTGAAATATCTTTTAAGTTATGCTCGCGCGCACCCTCCAGTATCAGTCTCGGCGTTGAGTCTCTTACCAATCGTGTAAGTCCAAGTCCCACAGACTTGCGCCCCCCCAAATACTCGCCTGTCAGCGTATCAGCCCCTCGAATTTGGGCAGGTGTTCCGTCAAAAACAATTTGTCCCCCTCTCTCTCCAGGACCAGGTCCCATATCAATGATTCGATCTGCTGCGAGCATGACTGCTGGATCGTGCTCTACAACTACAAGTGTGTTTCCTGCAGTTTTTAATCGCTGCATAGCCTGTGTGATACGCCCCATATCTCTTGGATGCAAGCCAATACTGGGTTCGTCCAATACAAACAAAGTGTTAACCAAAGACGTTCCAAGCGCAGTAGTCAAATTAATACGCTGGACCTCGCCCCCTGAGAGGGTTCTACTTTGCCGATCTAGCGTCAAATAGCCTAAGCCAACATCGCACAAATAGCGAAGTCTTGTTCTAATTTCATCAAACAACATCAGGAGTGCTTGACGCTCAGCACTATCGTGAACGATCAATGAGTTGTCTTGCTCCATTGCATCAAAAAACAACCTTAGCCTCTCAATGGGCAAGAGCATCAAATCATGTAACGTCAAACCGGGTAAAGCGCTCAATTGTTGATCGCTCCAGTCTACGCCTGTAGGCTTAAAGCGAGCCGATTGCAACCCAGCACGCGTCACGCTTTGGGCGCTTCCAATGCGCCAAAGCAAACTCTCAGTCTTGAGTCTTGAACCCCCACAGACATGGCAGGGCGTATAACTGCGGTATTTTGAAAGGAGTACCCTTATGTGCATCTTATAAGACTTGGTCTCAAGGTATTCAAAAAAACGTTTGATACCAAACCATTTTTGGTTCCATTTCCCGTTCCACTCAGGAGAGCCGTTGATGACCCAATCTTTTTGAGATTGGGAAAGTTTGTACCAAGGCGTATCACGAGGAATGCCCTCTTTTTCCGCGTGCCGCATCAAATCATCCTGCGCCTCTGACCAAGCAGGGGTCTGAATGGTTTTAATTGCACCCGAGCGAAGTGTTAGTTTGTCATTGGGTATGACAAGTCCGTAGTCCACGCCGATGACGCGCCCAAACCCTCTACAAGTTTCACATGCCCCAAGGGGTGAATTAAATGAGAACATAGAGGGAGTTGGTGCGGTATAGGACAAATCACTGTCGGGACAGTGCAGGCCAGTTGAGAAGCGCCAAACATCTGAGCCTGGAGCGGCTGGGGCATTAGCCGCTCCATCGGAGGCGTCAATATAAACATTGAGCCTACCTGAGCCACGTTTAATAGCAGTCTCAATCGCCTCAAGCACTCGCACCTGTTCAACAGAGCCCAGTCTAAATCTGTCAGCAACGACATCAAGTACCTTTCGCGGTCCAGTGGGCGTTGCCACCTCGCGTTGACCCTGCACTTTGGTAAATCCACTGGCACTTAACCATTGCTCAATTTCCTCAGGCGTTGAAGAACTTGGCAACTCCACCGGAAAGGTGAAATAAAGCCTTGGATCAAAACCGTGCTCGGACACTCTTTCTTTGATAGCTTCAAATATGGTCTGGGCGTTGTCAAGTCTCACCAGTTGCGCAGTTTTACGGTCAAAGAGCTGAGCGGCTCTGGCAAACAACAATTTCAAATGATCATTTAGCTCCGTCATTGTGCCAACTGTTGAGCGAGAGCTACGAACGGGATTGGTTTGGTCAATAGCAATAGCCGGGGGTACTCCCTCAACTTTGTCTACTGCGGGACGATCCATGCGGTCTAAAAATTGACGCGCGTAGGCGCTGAAAGTCTCAACATAACGACGCTGCCCCTCCGCGTACAAGGTATCAAACACCAAACTAGATTTACCAGAACCACTGGGCCCTGTTACAACAGTAAGCTCACCCGTGCGAATCTGTACATCTAAATTCTTGAGGTTGTGCTGCCTTGCGCCTGAGATCTTAATAATGCCGTCGTCCATAGATGCAGTGCTTTTTAAAAGAAAACATACATTCTATGCAGGTTAGAAGACAATTCTTTTATGGGGTCAAAATCTCAGCAGATCCAAGCCTAATCATGCGATACTTTGAAATTAGATGATTTAAAGATCCAAGGATTACAAACTGGCCAAGCACACCACTCCTATTACACCAAGTAATCCAGGCACTCAGGGGGGTGCTGAAACTCAAGCAATGCTGGATACGGATAGCTGTGTCAGTAGCCCTCCCGGTTGGATGCAAGCCTTGCCAGACACTTTGTCCAAAGATGACGCGGCTTTGCCCTTTCATCAACAGATCATCCTCAGGCGTTGGCTTTTGATCTCCAAAATGGACCCATCATCCCCGCTCCCCTCTCCTTGTGTGAGCGTTTGTCGGGTCAGTGATGAAAATATCTGTAAGGGCTGTTTTCGCTCACTTGACGAAATTAGTGATTGGGCAAAATCTAACCCTGATCACCAACTCCGTATATGGAAAAATCTGATTGAGCGAATTGGACTCGCATACCCCAATACTGATAGTGGAAAAATCTCAATTTGAGTACAAACTCTTAAGTAATAAGCTGGCTTTTTGCTCAACAAGCCCCTAAACTAACTCATTGAATCTGCTCACTTAAAGCACCATAGACTGCATTCATGCCAAACGCCTTTAACTTTCAATCCTCCCCCTTTGATTGCCTAACCAAAGAGGAACAAGCTCGGGTTAGATCTCGGGTTGACGTTGTCTATTTCCCCAAAAACTCTGTCATCCTTGATGTGGGGGAGGCTCCGAGCCACCTATTTGTCATCATCAAGGGGCGTGTTGTTCAAATGGAGGATAACGAGATTGTTGCCACCTATGACGTAGATGATTGCTTTGACGGCAGAGGACTGGTTGCAGGCAAATCAAGCAGTCAATTTTTGGCTGCACAAGAAGTTGTTGCCTATCAACTCGGACGACAAACAGTCAGCGATCTCATTGCATCAAACATTAGCTTTGGTGCTTTGCTTTTTTCCGATTTAGGACAAAAATTAAATGTTTTATCCAACCGGGCCGATGAACATCAAATGCAGTCGCTTACCCTTACAAGGGTGGATGAAGCGTTTCTAAGACCCGCTCATTTCGTACCGAGTGATGCGAGTATTTTAGACGTGGTAAAGATATTTAATGAACACAGAATTTCAAGTGTTTTGGTCGATAACTCCTCAAATAGCAAAGAGGTCAAAGTTCAAAATGACGCAAGCGGTTCAAATGCTCATGACCAACGGGTTGGAATGTTCTCATCAAACGATTTACAACGCGCGATTCTCTCAAACCCTGATCAGTTTCAAAACCTCAAAGTTATTGACTTTGCACGCTTTAACCTGATCACGGTCAACCCCTCTAGTCTTGTGGGGGACGCGCTTGCGATGATGCTCAAGCACCGTATCCACCGCCTGGTTGTCCAAGACGACAATCAAATTCACGGCGTTTTGGAGTCACTTGACTTGTTTAGCTTTCTCTCCAATCACTCCTACCTCATCAGCACTTTAATTGAAGAGGCAAAGGACTTAGAGACTTTAAACAAAGCCGCTCAAAAGATTTCTGTCATGATGAGCGCTTTATACAAAAGCGGCTCAAAGATCCATTTAATTTGCGGTTTGGTTCAAGAGTTAAATGCAAGGTTAATCGAAAAAGCGTGGACACTGCTTGCTCCCCCCGATTTAATTAGCAACAGTTGCCTCTTTGTAATGGGTAGCGAAGGAAGAGGGGAGCAACTTCTTAAAACGGATCAGGATAATGGCCTGATACTAAGGGACGGTTATACACCGCCCAGTGATTTGCAAGACATTACCGAGCGCTTATCAAATGCGTTGATCGCTTTTGGCTATCCTCCGTGTCCTGGACAAATCATGTTGTCTAACCCAGAGTGGCGGATGACTGCGAGTGACTTTAGCAAACGAATCAGAGAGTGGTTCATCATGCCCACACCCGCGCGCCTCATGAATCTCGCCATCTTTATGGATGCCGATGCAATTTGCGGTGACGCCGCATTACTGATGGACGTTCGTCGCAGTCAAATGCAATTTACAACGGATAACGACGCAATGCTGTCTCGCTTTGCCTCTGCATCCAACGCTTTTGGTTCAGATTCGGGTTGGTGGAATAAAATTTTAGGTATCGCCTCTAAACAGGAATCTTTCAGTATAAAAAGAGAGGCCATATTTCCATTGGTCCACGGGGTAAGAAGTCTAGCTCTAAAGCACAGTATTTTCCAGACCGGCACTGTCCAGCGCATTGAACAATTAGTGCAAGCAGGACACCTGAGTGCCAAGATGGGACTTGATTTAACCCAGAGTCTTCATCTGCTCATAGAGTTGCGGTTTAAATCGGGACTGAAAGAAATTGAGTCTGCACAAGCGGTATCTGGTCGAGTAGATCTTGATTTGCTCTCGACGCTAGAGCGTGACTTACTCAAAGACACTATTAATGTCGTTCGCCGCTTTAAATCGCTCTTAACCCAACAGTTCAAACTGGATTCGTTTTAAGGTATCTAGCCCTCATTATGACAAATCCTCTCACAATTCAAGGCTGGTACAGATTACTCAAAAGAGAATATCAAAAATATCTTTTAAAAGATAAAGAGTATTCATTCTTGTTTGATGATCCCCCCGTGAATGAGTGGGTTGCCATTGACTGCGAAACAACGGGGCTTGATGTAAGACGAGATGAGATCATCTCAATCGCAGCAATACCCATCAAAAACAGTAGCTTGCTAACAAGCCAACGCCTTGAATTACTAATCAAACCCAAACAAGGGCTCTCCGCTCAAAGTGTGCGAGTGCACCGCTTGCGAGCCTGCGATTTGGAGCAAGGTCTGGATGCGCAGACTGCAGCGAGGGAGTTTCTACGCTTTATCGGTAGTCGCCCAATCGTTGGTTACTACACTGAGTTCGATATTGCAATGATTAATAAAATTGTGTACCCAATCCTTGGAATAAGACTACCCAACCTACAACTTGATGTATGCAATATTTATTACGATTACAAATTCAAGCAACTGCCCCCCTATCAACAGTACGCTAATGCAGATATCGATCTGAGATTTGTAAGTCTGATGCGCGATCTGGATTTACCAAGTCGCCACGGACATGATGCCTTTAATGATGCAGAAATGGCGGCACTAGCCTTTGTAAAACTGCAGCAGTTGGTCCACACAGCCTAATCCTTTCAAAGCGTCACGGGTACTTGTTCAAAAGACTTCGCCCACACTTGCTTGAAAGCAATGCACTGTCGTCGGACAAACTAAAAAGGCCGGCTAAATATAGCCGGCCTTTTAACGAAAATTAGTCCTATCTAAAAAGATTAGATCTTAGTGTCCAGAACCTGAAGATGCTCCAAAACCAGTTTCAGAGCGAACTCTTTGTGCTGGGAATGCATCACGCTCTTTCGCTGCGTTGTCACTTCTGTCAAGCAACGAGAAGATCCAAATACCTAAGAAGGCAATGGCCATTGAGAACAATGCGGGTGAAGCATAAGGGAACCAAGCAGACCCCTTAGGATTGCCAAGCGTTGCCTCCCAAACGGATGGGGACACAACAGTCAAGCCAACCGATGAGATTAAACCAAGGAAGCCCCCGATTACTGCGCCCTTTGTCGTACAGTCTTTCCAGAGCACGGACATGAAGAGTACGGGGAAGTTTGCCGAGGCAGCAACTGCGAAAGCAAGTGAGACCATAAAGGCAATGTTTTGTTTCTCAAACACTATACCCAGCAAAACAGCAACTACACCCAATGCCAGAGTTGTGATCCTGGAGACACGAAGCTCATCTGCACTGTCAGCCTTGCCGCCTTTAATTAAGGTGGCATACAGATCGTGAGAAACTGCTGATGCGCCCGACAAAGTCAAGCCCGCCACAACCGCTAAGATGGTTGCAAACGCTACTGCAGAGATAAAGCCAAAGAAGACATCGCCACCCACGCTCTTAGCAACCAATACGGCCGCCATATTTGCAGTTCCTGCTCCGCCTTTAATGACGCCCTTTACAGTATCGGCCAATTCAGGATCAGTTAACACGAGTGTTATCGCTCCAAAACCAATAATAAAGATCAAAATGTAGAAGTAACCAATCCATGTGGTTGCCCAAAACACTGATTTACGGGCTTGCTTAGCGTCTGGTACCGTAAAGAAACGCATCAAAATATGCGGGAGTCCAGCGGTACCAAACATCAATGCCATACCAAATGAGATCGCAGAGATCGGGTCTTTAATAAACCCTCCTGGAGACATGATCGCGAGACCTTTCTTGGCGGCCTCCTCTGGGCTAGCACCAGATGCCTGTGCAATAGCAGTCTTAACCTCAACACCTTTTGCAAAGAGTGCTTCAGGACTAAAGTTGAATTGCGCAAGCACCATAAATGCCATGAAAGTTACGCCTGACAACAACATACAGGCCTTGATAATTTGTACCCAAGTCGTTGCGGTCATGCCACCAAAAATGACGTAAACCATCATTAAAGCCCCAACCAAAACAACTGCGACCCAGTAATCGAGACCAAATAAAAGCTTAATCAATTGACCAGCGCCAACCATTTGAGCAATCAAATAAAAGGCAACAACGATCAAAGTACCAGAAGCTGCAAACGCTCTAATAGGACCGGGTTGAAAACGGTAGCCCGCTACGTCGGCGAAAGTAAATTTGCCCAAATTACGCAGTCTCTCAGCCATCAAGAAAGTAATAACAGGCCAACCCACTAGAAAACCGATTGAATAGATGAGACCGTCATAGCCATTGGCCATTACAGCAGCAGTAATTCCTAAAAATGATGCTGCAGACATATAGTCACCGGCAATGGCCAAGCCATTTTGAAATCCAGTAATACTGCCACCCGCAGTGTAAAAATCTGCGGCTGAGCGTGTTCGCGCCGCAGCCCATTTTGTAATTCCAAGTGTGAGAGCCACAAAGCCCACAAACAAACTAATTGCAGTCCAGTTGGTTGATTGCTTTGCAGTTTCCCCAACATCTCCACCTGCAGCAAATGCGAGTCCGCTTAAGAGCGAAAACAATATGATGAGTTGCGTTTTTAATTTCATTTTGAAACATCCTCTAATATTTCCGCAGTCAATGCGTCGTATTCACTATTTGCTCTATTGACATAAATGCCAGTAATCAAAATAGTGAACA
This sequence comes from uncultured Burkholderiales bacterium, assembly GCA_903896615.1. Lineage (GTDB taxonomy): Bacteria > Pseudomonadota > Gammaproteobacteria > Burkholderiales > Burkholderiaceae_C > Limnohabitans. The sequence goes on along the minus strand of CAITYM010000157.1, from coordinate 7,067 downwards.
AAATAACTCCCATGCCAATTGGAATGCCAAGGCTCGTCACGCCCTCACCAATGGGTTGCCCAAGAAATGGCTTATTGAACGCAATCAAACCAATGTATCCGTAATAAACGATCAACATCAATATGCACAGCAACCATCCAAAATTATTTCGCTTTGTTTGAAGCTCATGATATTTAGGATGGTTTTGAATTTTGTCGACAATAGGATCACTCATATTTATGCCCTCTTCCTCAAAAAATAATTACACACAAGGATTGAATTGTCCATACATCTTTTTAACTAGGACGCAACAAGACAAATGCCCTTGGCCTTGAGTATGCCTCTTTTTATAATGCTTTCAACCTAAGGCTTGTACCAATTAGTTTTAATTGATTAAGATCAACTTTTATATTAAGGGTTAACGATTACTAACTATCGCAAACCCTTATTAATTACATTAATTACCAACAATTTATAAATTTGATTTCAAGTGCTGATGCAAATCCTGCATGCTCGTAAATATTTGATGAGCGCCTGCCTCTATTAATTGATCCGGCCTAACTCTTTGCGCGTTTTCACTTGATAGATATGCCCAGACTGTCGCACCAGCGCTCACCCCAGCTTGCACACCGGAGGGCGTATCCTCTATTACCAAACATGATGCGGCTTCAACGTTTAAATGTTTTGCGGCTGCTAAGTACACATCTGGAGCTGGTTTGGTTTTAGCCATCTCATGACCGCTAAATATTCGACCATCAAACCATCTCATTAAAGCCACTTTGCGCAGTTGTAACTCCACCTTGGACCTGTCCGCTCCAGACGCGCAGGCTATTTTCGAGTCAAAGCGCCCATGAGCAAACTCTACTAATTCGTGAATTCCGGGTATGGCCTGAAGTTTCAATCTCAGCGCTCGATCACGCTCAGCCCTAAACTCAACCAACCATGATTCGGTTAATGATTTTCCTGTTTTATGCTCAAATAATGAGGCCTGATCTTTGACCGCTCGCCCCAAGAAATGAGTCGTGCACTCATCCACTGTCAAAGCCCATCCGCACGCGTTTAAACACTGCGTTAAAACCCCAAGAGTAATGGACTCACTATCTACCAATACACCGTCACAATCAAAGAGGACCGCTTCAAACTGATTCATTGAAATTACAAACTTTTAAGAACAAGCTCGGATATCCTGACACAACTAACCGCAGACACCCTACACGGCAAATACTCTTTTAAACACCGATCGGATAGCGTTTAAATGCAGCGCGAAAGGCATCGACCACTTGGGATGGCGCGGACATACTGACGTTTAAGTCTTTAACGATACCGTCTTTAAGGCCGTAGATTAATCCATGTACGACAATTTTCTGATCCCTTGCCCATGCATCTTGAAGCACGTTAGAGAGAGCAACGTTACCGACTTGCTCAATCACGTTCATCTCACATAAAACTCTCTCAAGCTCTTCTTGTGGCAAGTGATTAAGCCTTTTTCTGTGGCGAAGATGTACATCTTGTACATGTCTAAGCCAGTTATCTGCTAATCCTATGCGCAGTCCTCTCGCTGCCGCGATCACACCTCCGCATCCGTAGTGCCCTACAACCATAATATGCTCTACGCGCAGATGCTCCACAGCAAACTGTATCACTGATAAAGCGTTCAAATCGGAGTGCACTACGACGTTAGCTACATTGCGGTGAACAAAAATCTCACCCGGATCCAAGCCAACAATTTCATTGGCCGGCACTCTGGAATCAGAGCACCCAATCCAAAGATATTTCGGAGATTGTTGTTTGGCCAAATGCGCAAAAAAACCCGGTCTGTTTTTCTCCATCCGAGTTGCCCATTCAGCATTGTTATCAAATAGATGTTGTAATTGTTTGGCCAATTTAATTCACATAGATCAAAGATCTATTCCTAGTTACTGATGATTTACGCGCATTTATTTGGAATTATTCAATTGAATTAATTCAACAAAATGACCTTCAAATGCTTATTGATTTCTAAGCTTAGTCAATTATGGAGGAAAATACCACTCACATCTCAACTCTACCTCACCTGACCCCTTGATCACTACTCAGCAAGTTTCACAAAACATATCCTTTCCACTTGGCCAGCAGCCGGTTGCACACGGCAATGCCCAAAAAGTAGCAGAGGGTATGTACTGGATCCGCATGCCACTGCCTTTTGCGCTAGACCATATCAACCTTTGGCTCATTGAAGACTCTATTGCAGGGCGTGACGGATGGACCTTAATTGATTGCGGCATTGATTCTGAGGCCAGTCGCACCCTTTGGCAAGCCCTCATTAGCAACCAACTTATGGGCAAACCCATTTTGCGCATATTGGCAACCCATATGCACCCAGATCATCTGGGTAATGCGCACTGGCTTTGCAAACAATTTAATGCACCCCTTTGGATGAGTCAACCAGAGTTTTATGCAGCCCATTTTGCACTCACCACTGATTCCGGCTTTGGCGGGCCCTTAGCATCTGAGTTTCTTGCCTCTCACGGTCTTAGTAACCTGGATTGGCTTAAGATTATTGAAGACCGCAAAAATACTTACTCTCAAATGGTGCCTGACATACCGCATCAATTTATGAGATTAGAGCATAAAGACATTGTGAAGATTGGCAAATTCTCTTGGCAATGTATACACGGTCATGGACACTCTCCGGATCATATTTCTTTATTTTCCCCAGAGCTCGCCGTTTTAATTAGTGGCGATATGCTACTTCCTAAAATCTCTACCAACGTAAGTGTTTGGGCAACCGAGCCTCACTCCAATCCAGTAGAGCAATTCTTGAACTCTCTTAAATTGTTTGAAAATTTACCCGAACAAACCTTGGTTTGTCCATCCCACGGTGTTCCATTTATAGGTGTTCAGCGTCGAATTCATGAACTCACATCCCATCACAAAGAGCGTTTGGGAGAAGTTCTTGAGGCTTGCTCAAAAAATCCACAATGCGCAGCAGAGATCACTCAAATTATGTTCTCCAGATCACTAGACTTACACCAAATCACCTTTGCTATTGGCGAGGCGTTGGCGCATCTACACTGGTGGTGGCATAAAGGCGACTTGCACCGAAAACTTGGAGAAGATAAGGTTTACAGATTTCACGCCTAGGCGAATATTTTCGTCCTTTGCGGACTCGACTTCAAGTCCAAAGTGGAGCGCTCTTATCGCTAAGTGCTGCGCGGCGTTCCTTGAAATCTGGAACCACTTCCTTGACCGTATCCCAAAACCTTGGGCTATGGTCCATTACCCTTAGATGACTCAACTCATGGACAACAACGTAGTCAACGACGTCCATCTTAAAGTGGATCAATCGCCAGTTCAACCGAATAGATCCATCTGAGCCAGCGCTGCCCCAGCGCGTGTTTGCACTACTCAAAGACAATTTTGTCCAGTGCACGCCTAGCTGAGGTGCGAAGTGATCGAGCCTTTGTGCAAATAAATTTTTGGCTTGCCTCATTAACCAAGCTTGAACCGTATCCTGTATCTGAGTAGGATGAGCAGTGATGGGCAAGCCTAAATACAGCTTCGCTCCCTCGCCTACTTCCTCAAGGTTTGTAACCGTACTTGCATCTGCACGCCTGAGTACTCCCCCCGTTTGACTAAAAGCGTGTGCAGAGTCCAAGACAATTTGAACCTCCTTACCCAAAAGGGGAAAATTTGCACCGTTTTCCCAAATGAGTTTTCGCTTAGATAGGAATCTTTGGCGCTCTTGCATCTCTACGATCTTGCGCACAATCCACTCAGCTCGCTCTTGCAATGCGGCCTCTATCTCCCCCCAGCCAACCCAACGTGGCGCACTCACTGTTAAGCCGTCATATCCTACGCTCATACCAATCGTTCTGCGCTTTGCTCTTCTGAACGCGTACGCAATTTCTGTGTTTTGTAAAACTATAACTCGCTTGGCCTTCGGGTGTCGAAACAAATTTGCCTCCCCCATCGCAGTCACTTGACTGGTGGTAAGTGGGTTATCCGTATTTTGCTTCAGGGCCTTAGCAGCGCTTGAAGTTGACACACCTTCATTTTCCTTTGAGGGATCAAATATATCTAAAACCAATTGAACAAATTGCCTCAAATCACGTTACTCATAAAAAGGTTTCAAAAATTCGACTTTGATTCGCATTAACTTACATCTATCAATAAGCATCCGGATCTAGTCTGCGCATCTCAGACTCTATCCACTCCTCAACCCTAGAATTTAATATCTCTGGAGTACTGGCATTTGAAGCAATGGGCTGACCTATAGATACCTCCACTGTTCCTGGGAATAATAAAAAAGATTTTCTTGGCCAACAACGAGCCGAAGTTACAGCAATTGGAATCACATCCACGCCGGTCTCAATAGCGAGTCTTACGCCACCAGATTTATATTTACCAACCTGTCCCCTCGGTATTCTTGTGCCTTCTGGAAACATAATTACCCAAATCCCTCTGGCTAACAAACCTTTGCCTTGTTCTACAACTCTTTGAAAGGCGCGTGCCTTTTGTTGTCGATCGATATGAATCATATCTAATCGTCCAATCGCCCATCCGAAAAAAGGGATTTGGAGCAACTCCCTTTTGAATACGTAGGCAAGAGGATGCGGCATGATTGCGGGCATCAAAAAGGTTTCATAGGCTGATTGATGTTTCACAAGCAACACAGCGCCCCTAGTTGTTTGAGCAGGTAAATTCTCAAACCCTTGAACCTGATAGCGTACCCCAGCAATCACTCTAGCCGCACCAACTGCCATTTTGAGCCAGTAACTAGCTAGCCAATAAAGCCTGTCACCTCTCAAACCAAGAAAGCTAATAAAAACCACAAAAATTGCACACGGTATAACTGACACAATGAGCCAGCCCAAATAGAGAGCTGAACGAACCCAAACAAGTAGATTCATTGATAAGCTCAGCGGTTCAATTCTTGGAGTTCTTGTCTGCATAATCAACAATTCCCAAGCATCATTACCTGATGCCTCTACTTGCAGACTGAGTGGTTTTCCCTACCAACTCTTTAGCGGCCTGGTTCGCTTGTTCTTTATTTAGCAGCCATTCCACACACGCTGATAAGTCCGGGTGCGTAATTGTATTTATCGGAAAATCTTGAGGTAAATCCACGTGCCTATACTGCTCACCCTTACCGGTCAAAACCAGATGAGGCTCACATCCTAGTTCAAAGCAAGCCTGTAAATCACGTAGAGAATCCCCAACCGCTGGAACCCCGTGCAAATCTATACCGTAGCGCTCACCGATTTGCTGAAAAAGACCTGACAAAGGCTTTCTACATTGACAGCGATCCTCGGGAGTGTGAGGACAATAAAAAATTGCATCAACTCGCCCCCCCTCTGACGCAAGAAGTTTATTCATCTTCTCATGCATTTGATTTAAAGTTCCAACGTCAAACAAGCCCCGACCGAGACCAGATTGGTTGCTTGCAATGACCACGTGCCAGCCTGAATGATTCAATCTTGCAATCGCCTCAATGGCGCCTGGAAGGGGTTGCCACTCCTCGGCAGACTTCACATAATCATCACGATCATAGTTAATCGTACCATCACGGTCTAAGATGACTAGTTTTGTATTCAAGTTGATTGATTCCTAAAATTAAATGAATTTGTAACATTCATTTTGATCCACTACCTTTATGTCGCCAGTCTAGCTAACTCTGCAACTCTATTCATCTCAAGGTGTAGGCTAGATAATAAAGCTAGCCTATTGCTCCTTAGTCTTTCATCCGGGTCATTCACCATTACCTTATCAAAGAACGCATCAGTCGGAGCTTTTAAGGCAGCAAGAGCCACTAGTGCTTTATCGTAATCATGCTCTTGCCAGTAATTTAGCACCAATGGGGCAAGCTCATTGAGAGTGCTGTATAAATCTTTCTCAGCTCCTACAGTAAGTAAACTAGCGTCTACCACTTGTTTACCTAAATTGGGGGTTGAACTTCCAACTGCTTCCAATCGATTTTCTTTTTTGAGTATATTACCTATTCTTTTATTGGCAGCAGCTAATGCGGGCGCCTCTGGTAATGCACTAAAAGTATGAACCGCTTTAACTCGGCGCGGCACATCGCAAAGCAACTCCGGTTTTTGACAAAGCACTGCATCAACTTCTTTGACTGTATAACCCGCATCTTTTAAATTACTACTTAACCTGTCATAGATGAAATTTTGAAGTTGATCAAGCACCTCACCCTTGGTTAGCTTTAACCTATCACCAAAGATATCACAAACCTGGTTAAGCAAAGATGTTAAGTTGATTTGCAAATCTCGCTCTATTAACATCCTGATGACGCCCAACGCGTGTCGCCTCAGTGCAAACGGGTCTTTGTCACCACTTGGACCTTGCCCAATCCCAAAAAGTCCTACAAGGGTTTCGAGTTTGTCTGCCATTGCTACGATTAGGCCCACATCACTTCGCGCAAGATGGTCCCCAGCATACCTGGGCTTATAGTGATCCTCTATGGCATAGGCCACTTCCTCGGACAACCCTTCATTTAAAGCGTAATACTTACCCATCGTGCCTTGAAGCTCAGGGAACTCGGATACCATGTCTGTTAATAAATCGGCCTTTGCTAAACGCGCTGCTTGAAGGGACTTTTGCAGAAGTTCATTTACTTGATTCTGGGATAAATTATTTGCACCCGCACGCTTTGACCATAAATTCACCAAAATATTGACAATCTCACACACACGCTCCACGCGTTCACCTTGGGAACCTAGGAGATTGTGATAGACAACTTTTGATAACCCAAAAATCCTAGACTCAAGTGTTTTCTTTTTATCTTGGTCAAAGAAAAATTTGGCATCGGCCAACCGTGGCCTAACCACTCGCTCATTACCTTGTATAACTGCACTAGGATCTGATGGCGAAATATTACTCACCACTAAGAAGTAGTTTGTTAATTTTTTATCTTGATCTAATAATGGAAAATATTTTTGATTGGCCTTCATCGTCAGAATCAAGCACTCCTGCGGTACTTGAAGAAAGTCTTGCTCGAATTTACAAGTAAGCACATTCGGATGTTCCACCAGTGCACAAACCTCATCAAGAAGCCCCTCATCTTGCAAAGGATGAAAGTTAGGCCCGAGTTTTTT
>CAITYM010000156.1 GCA_903896615.1 uncultured Burkholderiales bacterium | reverse complement strand
GCAATGATTGGGTTGAACGCACTTCTGTAAAGCGTGGCGTCCATCTCATCAGCGATTTGTTCCAATCGACCTTTGAGCACTGCGAGCGTGACAGCGTCGATTTGAGCGTTTTGTGGTTTTGTTTGCATTGCTGTGTGAAAAATAATTTAGATAATTTAATTTAAGTGATTGTAAAAAAATACATAAAACTAGTTATACGGTTTTAATGGATGATTTTGATATTTTGGATTTCAAAACATTCATGAGTCCACCGTGCTCAATCATCTGCATCAAAAAGTCCGGAATACTCGCACATTGAAGATCTGTGTGTTTCTTGCACTCCAACCAAAAGGTGTGTTGCTTACCCAGTAGCGGATCTTCCTGGATTTCTTGTCTTATAAAGATCCGCTCACTCTCTTCGATTAATTCAGCTTGCTCGCAGGTGAGTAGTAAAAGCCCCAGGTTAAAAGCGTTTCTAAAAAAAAGACCGCTAAAAGAAGGTGCAATAACGGCTCGAACACCGAGCTCGACTAAAACGCCTGCGGCTTGCTCTCTAGAGGAGCCAATCCCAAAGTTAGGTCCAGCAACAATCACATCGCCTGCTCTGACAGAGGAGGCGAACTCTGCTCGAATAGACTCTAGGGTGTGCTTTGCAATCTCAGCGACCGATAGTTTCATGTAGGCACCAGGCGCTAAGTTATCGGTATCGATATCTTTAGGCAACCGCCACACTTTGCTTGCATGGCTTACATTCTTTGCAGTGCTCAACATCACAAGTACTCCCTTGGATCGCAGAGCTCACCGCGAAGTGCGCTTGCTGCGACTGTGTAGGGAGATGCAAGGAAAACATCAACACTTGCAGGACCCATACGTGCCTTGAAATTTCTTGCAGTACTAGATATCACCCGGTCATGTTCTTGAAAGTTAAAACCGTACCCTGCGCAAGCACCGCAACTATTAGCAAGCAGTGTGGCCCCTGCATCCTCCAAGCACTGCATTACACCTTCCTCTTTTGCGACCCGCTGCTCTTGAGCGCTTGCCGGGGCAACCAGTAACTTTAAACCGCTCGCTACTTTGCGACCTTTAAGGATTTTCGCCGCTGCCCTCAAGTCCTCTAACTTTGCACCCGTGCAAGCGCCGATATAAGCGACATTAAAGCGCTCACGTCCGTAACTCTCTATGGAGGCAGAATTTGCAGGACTGTGGGGTGCAGCAACTTGGGGGCTAAGCGTGCTTGCATCAAACTCATGGCGTACGCCCTGACTCTCAGGATCAGAGTACCAATGTCCTAACGCTTGCCCACACCACTCATCCGTTAAATCGCCTCTCGTGTTTTTTAAGTAATCAATCGTGATTTGATCGGGCGCTATGAGACCAACTTGTGAGCCAAGTTCTGCGCTCATATTGGAGAGTGTCATGCGCTCTTGCATACTAAGCGCGCGCACCGCAGAGCCCACAAATTCAACCGCTTGGTAAGCTCCGCCGTTCATGCCTAAGCGAGCAATCATATGAAGCATCATGTCTTTGGCGCAAACGCCGCGGGAGAGTTCACCGCTCCAGTTCATGAAGAGTGTTTGGGGGACTTGTACCCAAATCTCCCCAGTGACAATAACCCCAAGCATCTCAGTTGCACCGATTCCGAACATGTAGGTGCCAAAAGCACCGCCGGTGGGTGAGTGCGAATCACCCCCCACACAAAACATGCCGGGCTTTAAATGTCCACGCTCAGGAAGCACTACGTGACAGATACCCTCAGAGTCGATGACGTTTTTGAGTCGCCACTCTTTTGCCGTGTCACGTGTAATTTGCACAATCTGAGTGGACTGAGCGTCACTTGCCGGTACATAGTGATCCAAGACCAAGACCACCTTTGACGTGTCCCAAATCTTTGCCCCAAGACTATCCAACATCGGTTTAAGTCGTCTTGGTCCCGAGGAGTCGTGAAACATCGCCAGGTCAACACGCGCTGTAACTATGTCACCAGTGCTCACCGTATCAACACCAGCACTCTTGGCAATCAGCTTTTGAGCTAGAGTTTGTGGCTGTGTGTTTGGGGTCCCTTTGGTGTCTGGGGCTGAGTGGTTATGAGTTGTCATTCTGGTTTAGCTCCTGAATACGTCACAACCTTACCCCAACGTACCACCTCACTGCTTAAAAACCGTGAGAATTCCGTGCTCGTGCTTGCAACTACAGTTGCGCCTTCCATTTCAATCTTCTCCCTAGTCTCAGCAAGTCCAAGCGCTTGCCGTGCTGCTTGAGAGAGTTCGCGTTGCAGTTGTGGACTCATCCCTGCAGGGCCGAGTAGTCCAAACCAAGCGCTTGACTCAAATCCTGGTAAAGACTGTGCAATGGGCGCAACGTTAGGTAAGGCGCTTAAAGGTTTAAGACTTGTCACGCCTAATGCGATTAGTTTTCCGCTTCTGATGTGCTGCTGGACATTGCCAAGTGCTGCAAACATCAAGTCCACTTGACCAGCGAGTAAATCTTGCACAGCAGGCGCAGTCCCTCTGTAAGGAATATTGACAATGTAGACTTTCCCGCGCATCTTAAACTCCTCACCCGCCATATGAAGGGAGGATCCAAGCGCGCCGATTGCAAAATTGAGTTTACCGGGATGCGCTTTTGCATAACTGAGCAGCTCCTGCGTGTTGTGGATGCCAAGGGAGATAACGGAGGGGGAGGCTACCAATACAGAGGGTGAGCTCGCAACCAGGGTCAGCGGGGTAAAGTCTTTAATAGGATTAAAGCTTAGAGCGGGATAAAGACTTGCGTTAATCGCGTGAGAGGTAAAGCACATAAGCAGTGTGTTGCCATCAGCAGGGGCTTTTGCCACATACTCAGCAGCTAAGTTACCCCCTGCGCCTGGACGGTTCTCTACAACAATGTTCCTTGAGAGTTGCGCGCCGAGTGCGTGAGCGAGTATTCTTGCAGTGGTGTCCGTTGTGCCACCGGCTGGTGCGCCCACTAATATTTTGATTGGCACGCCCTGCACCAACTGTCCTTGAGCGCTGATTAGACAAAGTAGACAGCTTGTGCATACAAGCCAGCGCAAAGAGCAAGTAAATCCAATACCTTGCACCGAAATCCGCCTTAGGCTACAGTTCAAACCATTGAGGACAAAAGAAAAGTGCTTCATAGACCCAGATAGGCAAGTCTTAGTTCATCACTAGCGAGGAGTTCATCCGGAGTCCCGCTGAAGCGAACGCTGCCGTTCTCTAAAACATAAGCCCTGTCCGCACACTCAAGCGACTGTCCAACATTTTGTTCAACTAGTAATAT